>JAQGIA010000309.1 GCA_028291445.1 Belnapia sp. | reverse complement strand
AAGGCCGATCCCGGCTTCACCGGCCGGGTCACCGTGCCGGTGCTGTTCGACACGATCAGCGGGACCATCGTGAACAATGAATCCGCCGAGATCATCCGCATCTTCAACAGCGCCTTCGACGGGCTCGGCGCCACGCCCGGCGACTGGTACCCGGCGGCGCTGCGCCCGGCGATCGATGCGGTGAACGAGCGGGTCTATGCGACGCTGAACAACGGCGTCTACCGGGCCGGCTTCGCCCGCACCCAGGCGGCCTATGATGCCGCCATCGGCCCGCTGTTCGAGACGCTCGACTGGCTGGAGGCGCTGCTGGCGCGGCAGCCCTTCCTGGCCGGAGAGGCGGCGACCGAGGCGGACTGGCGGCTGTTCACCACGCTGATCCGCTTCGACACGGTCTATCACGGCCACTTCAAATGCAACCGCCGGCGGATCGTCGACTACCCGGCGCTCTCCGACCATACGCGGGCGCTGTACCAGGTGCCCGGCATCGCCGGGACGGTGGATTTCGGCCATATCGCCCGGCACTACTACCAGAGCCACGCTTGGGTGAACCCGAGCCGGATCGTGCCGATCGGGCCGGTGCTTGAGTTGGACAAGCCGGCCGGGCGGGTGGTGCGGCCCATGGCTTGCTAGGCCCTGGCGGCAGGTCGGGGAGCGGCGGCACATGAGGATCGGCATCATCGGCTGCGGCGTTGCCGGCAGCGTGCTGGCGGAACGGCTGATGCAGGTGCCGGGCATCAGCCTCGATGCCTATGACCGGCTGCCGCCCGGCACGGCGGAGGAATCCGGCACCGGGCTGAATGTCGGGCCCAATGCGATGAAGGCGCTGCGGCTGCACCTGCCGGCCCGGCACGACGCGGTGCGGGCGGCCTCGTTGCCCTGGCGCCGCTGGTTCATCGACCTGGCCGATGGCACGCGGCTGTTCGACCTGGCGCTGGAGGCGGTGGCGGAGGATGCCGGCATCCGGCTGCGCTGGTCCGAGCTGTACCGGCTGCTGCGCGCACCGGTGGCCCCGGTCACCCATTACGGGCTCCACCTCGTGGCGCTGGAGGAGGATGCGGCGAACCGCCTGGTGCCGGTGCTGGAAGCCGCCGATGGCGCCCGGCTGCGGCCGCGCGGCTACGACCTGCTGGTCGCCGGCGATGGCCGCTACTCGGCGCTGCGGGCGCTGACGGCGGGCACCGCCAAGCCGCAACTCCATGGCATCGCGATGACCCGCCTGCTGGTACCGGAGGCGGCGGACTGCCCGTTCGACGATTACGGCCAATGGTTCAACGGCAATGCCAGGCTGCTGGCCTACCGGCTGCCGGGGGGGGCTGCCTATATCGCCGGCGGCTTCCCGCTTGCCTCGGCCGAGGCGGAAATCCCGGCCGAGGCGAAGACCGCAGCCTTCCAGCGGGCGCTCTATACGCCGGAGGAGGCCGCCGCCTGCCCCGCCGTCGCCTGGATGGTGGAGCGGCTGGCGGCCGGCGTCGGCAATATCCATTGGGCACGGTTGCAGGAGGCACCCTTGCAGCGCACCGCGGCGGCCGGGCGGGTGTTGTTCCTCGGCGATGCGGCGCATGCGATGGTCCCGACCCTGGGCCAGGGCGCGACCCAGGCGATCGAGGATGGGATCGTCGCCGGCGCGGTGCTGGCGCGCGGCGGCGGGGCGGAGGATGTCGCCGCCTGGCGCGACACGCGGATCGAATTCATCCGCCGCTTCAGCCTGGAGGCGACGGATACGATGTTCCCCGGCGCCGATCCGGTGGCCGGTTCGCTGGCCAAGCGGGAGCCGGATTTCCAGGCGAAGCTGCGCCGGCTCTACACGGATGTGCCGCGGCCGGAGCAATTCCTGCGCTGAGACTTCGGGTGGATCAGGCCTCGGCCGCCAGCGCCGCGACATGCCGGCGCGAGGTCATCAGCGGCTGGATGCGGGTGCCGAAGGCCTCGATGCCGATGACGAAGTCGTCGAAGGTCAGCAGCGCGCCGCTGGTGCCCGGGACCTCCGCCATCTCGTCCAGCATGCGCGCCACGCCGGCATAGGAGCCGACCAGCGTGCCCATGTTGAAGTTCACCGCGGAGACCGGGTTCACCACCTGGCCGATGTGGGTATCCGCGCGGGTATCGGCAGCGGCCTGGAGGCCGAGCCAGGCGATGGCCTCCTCGTCGATGCCGGCCTTGTAGTGGTTCCAGCGGGCGAAGGCGGCCTCGTCGGTCTCGTCGGCGATGATCATGATGAGCACGAAGGTGCCGACCTTGCGGCCGGTCCGCGCCGCTTCCTGCTGCAATTTCTCGGCCGAGGGGGCGAAGGCGCGCGGCGTGTTCACCCCGGCCCCGAGGCAGAAATTATAGTCCGCGTATTGCGCCGAGAAGGCCATGCCCTGGGCGCTGGAGCCGGCGCAGATCAGCTTGATGGGGGCCTGCGGCTTGGGCAGCATCCGGCAGTCCTCCATCTGGAAGTACTGCCCCTTCAGGTCGGACTGCCCGGTGGCCCAAAGCTCCTGCAAGATCGTGGCGTATTCGGTGAGGTAGTCGTAGCGGGTGGCGAAGAACTGGTCGCCCGGCCAGAGCCCCATCTGCGAATATTCCGGGCGCTGCCAGCCGGTGATGAGATTGAGCCCGAAGCGGCCGCCGGAGATGCTGTCGATGGTGGTCGCCATGCGCGCCACGATGGCCGGCGGCAACGCCAGCACCGGCGCCGTGGCATAGAGCCCGATGCGCGTGGTCACCGCGGCGAGCCCTGCCATCAAGGTGAAGGATTCGAGGTTGTGGTCCCAGAACTCGGTCTTGCCGCCGAAGCCGCGCAGCTTGATCATCGACAGCACGAAATCGAGGCCGAAATGCTCGGCGCGCAGGGTGATGTGCTTGTTCAGCGCGAAGGAAGGCTTGTACTGCGGCGAATTGGCCGAGATCAGCCAGCCGTTGTTGCCGATTGGAATGAATACGCCGACATCCATTGCGCCAAGCCCCTTTCGCCGCCGGCGATCCGCAGAGGGACCGCAGGTTAACTACTGGCAAGATTCGTACCAAGACGGCGGCCAGAAGGGGCGAAGGGACCCTCGCCTGGGATCGGTCCTGGCTTGGGCCTTATCGGGCCACCCGTACCGCGGCGGTCGTGATGAGCGCGCCGGTATTGCCCACGGCCTCGATCCAGACCTTCGGCTTCTCCGCCTCGAAGGCGCCGAAGGGCGAGGCAAAGGCGACCTCGGCGGCGTCGCGCCCGACCCCGATGCGGATCAAGCCATCCGGCGCCGCCTTGCGGGTCGCGTCGAAGACGTACCAGGCGCCACCGGCAGGGCCTTGCAGCCAGGCCTCGAAGACCGCATGGAAATCCGGTGGATCCAGCCGCCAGGCATAGGCGCTGACGTAGCGTGCGGGGATGCCCATCGCCCGGCAGAGGGTGATGGCGAGGTGCGAGAAATCGCGGCATACGCCGGCCCGCTGCAGGATCGTGTCCATCGCCGAGCTTTGCGCGTCCGAACTGCCGGCCTGGTAGTCGACATGATCGTGGATCCAGTTGCAGATGCCGTTCACGCGGGCATAGCCGGGCGGCAGGGCGCCGAAGGTCCTCTGCGCGAAGGGCGTCAGCCGATCCGCCTGGCAATAGCGGCTGGGGTAGAGATGCGGATAGACATCGAAGGGCAACTCGCCCGCCGGCACTTCCGCGACGCTGGCCGGATCGTCGAGCGTCGGGGTCAGCGACACCGTCGCCTCGTAGCGCAGCGTGAATGCGCCCGCCGGCGCCATCACCCGCAAATAGCGGTTGTTGCTTTCCGGCTGCATCCAGGTCTCGCGCGGCAGGCCGGCGGTCAGCGTCAGCGCCTCATGGCCGATGGTCTGTATCGCCGTCTGCGCGACCTCGACGTTGAACAGGAATGGAGTGGGTTGCTGCAAGCGGTAGGATAGTTCGCAGCCAACTCGGAATTCCATCGATACGACCTCCTGCATCGCTTGCCTTTTAGCAAGCGATGTGCCGGAATCTCGACCGGGTCGGATGGCGCGGCTGCGGCAGGCGTCCGGTTACGGCGTTTTCAACCAGCGCTTGGCGATCCGGCAGGCGATGGTGAAGGCGGGGTTGAAGACATTGCCGACGTCGTAGCGGACGACCTGGCCCATGAGATGGCTGGCGGCCCTGGCGTCCAGCCCATAATCCTCGCCGAGCCAGCGCACCATCTCGGTCGTGGCGTGCTGCAAGGCCTGGTCGAGCGGCCGGGCATTGCCGATGGTGAAGATGTCCTCGGCCGTTTCGCCGCGCGGCCAGGTGATGGTGCGTTTCAGGACACGGAAGGTCACCTCCATCTCGAAGGAGGTTTCGATGCCGGTGCCGACGATTTCGCCGTCGCCCTGGCAGGCGTGGCCGTCGCCGAGATAGAATAGCGCGCCCGGCACGGCGACCGGGAACCAGGCCGTCGTCCCCGGCGCGAACAGCCGATAATCCATGTTGCCGCCGTTCTGGGCGCTGGTCGCGGTGGACAGTGCCTGGCCGCCCGCCGGCGCGACCCCGAAGCAGCCGATCATGGGTTGCAGCGGCGGGGAGAAACCTTCCAGCCCCGCCGCCGGTTCCTGCAGCCGCACGGTCCCGGCGCTGGCGTCGATATCCCAGACATGGCGTTGCGACGGCGGCCGTTCGGCGATTGCGGCGGGGTCCAGCACGGTGGGCGCGAGGGGCGAATAGGTCCAGCCGGTCGCCCGGCTCGGCGTCAGCCGGTCGATGCGGACGGCCAGCGTGTCGCCGGGCTCGGCGCCTTCGACGAAGAACGGCCCGGTCATCGGATTCGGCCGGCTGGCCACGGCAAGCTCGCGGGCGTCGAGGCCGGAGGCGTCGATGGTATCGGTCACCACCGTGTCGCCATCGGCGATGCGGAGGCAGGGCTCGGCGGTGCCGATCACGTTGAAATAACGAGTCGGACGAAAGCGGTGCGTGGCCATCGGATACCCCGGATAATGTCCCTGGCGCGCGGCGGGCGTTTGATCGGCGCATGCCACGGCTGTGCGCGGCAGGCTAGGAAGCGCAGGCGGAGTCCGCAACCGGGTTGCGCGCTTGAGTTTGGAGAATCACCAGGGCGCCGACAGGAGGTGCCTATCAACCGGCGGGGAAGCCACTTATCGGGACCGCACGCTGTAGCGAGAAACCGAGCCACCTTTCAGTTTCCCAATTCCGGCTGCCACACAGGCGAATGTATCGCAGGTTTCCATCAAAACGAACCCCACAACCGGAAATACTGAAAGAATTGACAGCAGCGCTTACTCTCTTGGTATTTCGACGTGAATTTATTCGCATTGCTTCGAAAAGTAGTGACATGCCTTCTGTCCGTAATGCACCCTCTGCTGACTTCCCATATGAAGGAAGACAGCCATGGATGAGGGACGGCTTAACGAGTTCATCGGCAAGATGCTCGGCGATCTTGGCGGCGCATCAAGTGTGCCAATGGTCCGGATGGGTGACACCTTGGGGCTCTACCGAACCCTGCATGCCGAAGGTCCGATGACCTGCGGGGCGTTGGCAGAGAAGGCCAAGGTCCACGAGCGCTACCTGCGCGAATGGTTGTCCTTCAACGCAGC
>JAQGIA010000261.1 GCA_028291445.1 Belnapia sp. | reverse complement strand
TCCCGCGCCCCTGGCCGGTCGTCGAGGCCGAGCGCCGCCACGGCGCGTGCCGCGGCGATCTGGCCGCCGACCGCGGCACGCGCCGGCTCGGCCGGTATGGGGAAGTCGCGCAGCAGGTCGCGCCCGCGGTTCTGCAGCAGGTAGCTGCGCAGCAGCATCGCGGTACCGGCCGCCGGGTCGAAGCCCCGCTCCAGCGCCGCGCGGGCTTCCTTCTCGGCGGTGTCGCCATCGCCGAGGTCGAGGCTGACCGCCGCCAGCGCGGCCCGGGCCGGCGCTGAATTCGGCTCGGCGCGGACGGCGTTGCGATACTCGATCTGCGCCGCGCGCAGGTCGCCGCGAGCCTGCGCCACGCGGGCGCGCTCCATCGACTGTGCCAGGGCGGGGGCGGCAGCGCCGAGCCCGGCGACGAACAGCCCGGCGAGAAGCGCGGCGCGGAAGGATGTGGGCGGTGCCATGAACCTGTCTCCGCTAGGGTGCAACCATGGGCGGCCTGGACGGCTGCGCCGAGGCATGCCCGGTTCTATGATGCAGCCGGGACGGGCATGCTGTGCCCGGCCCGGTTGTGGCAACCGGCGCGATCCATGCGGGACGCCGATCGAGAATGCAACCAGATCCGCTGGCGGATCTGGCGGCGGATGTGGCGGCGTAACCGCCGCGCGCCACCGGCCAGCCTGTCGATACCGCGCGCATCGCCTTACGACTCGTCCGCCGGCACGCCGGCGGTCTCTCCAATGGGCTCCCCGACAGCCTCCGCCGCCTGGCGGCCGGCTGCCAGCCCATGCGCATGCAGCAGCCCGTACAGGGTCGGCCGGCTGATGCCGAGCAGCCGGGCGGCGGCCGAGAGGCTGCCGTTGCTGCGCACCAGGGCGCGGTCGAGCATCAGCCGCTCGGTCTTGAGCCGCGCCGTCCGCAGGTCGAGGTCGGCCTCTGGCGCGGCCTCGGCCGGGGCGAGTTCGAGGTCTGCGGCGGTGATCATCGGCCCATCCGCCATCAGCACGGCGCGGCGGATGCGGTTTTCCAGTTCCCGCACATTGCCTGGCCAGCGATAGGCGGTGATCGCTTCGGCCGCCTGCGGATCGATGCCGCGCAGCTTGCGGGCGAATTCCTTCACCTGGCGGCTGAAGAAGAAGCGGGCGAGCAGCAGGATATCGGTGCCGCGCTCGCGCAGCGGCGGGATGCGGACGGTGACCGAGTTCAGCCGGTACAGCAGGTCGCCACGGAACTTGCCGCTCTCGGCCTGCTCCTCCAGCGGCTGGTTGGTCGCGGAGACCACCCGCACATCGACCTTGATCGGGATGCGGCCGCCGACCCGCTCCACCACCTGGTCCTGCAGGAAGCGCAGCAGCTTGGCCTGCAGGGTGATCGGCATCTCGCCGATCTCGTCGAGAAACAGGGTGCCGCCATGGGCCCCCTCGATCTTGCCGATCACCTGCTTGACCGCGCCGGTGAAGGCGCCCCGCTCATGCCCGAACAGCTCGGATTCCAGCAGGTTCTCCGGGATGGCGGCGCAGTTCAGCGCCACGAAGGGTTTTTGCGCGCGTGGTCCCAAATCGTGCAGGGCGCGGGCCAGGGCTTCCTTGCCGGTGCCGCTTTCGCCCAGCAGCAGCACCGGGACCGAGACGCTGCCGAGCCGCTCCACCGTGCGGCAGACCTTCAGCATGGCCTCGTCGGCGGTGATGATGCCCTGGATCGGCGAGGCCTTGGGCGCCGCCGCCAGCCGGGCATTCTCCTCCTCCAGCTCGCGCAGCCGCAGCGCCCGGCCGATGACCGTCCGCAGCACCTCGAGGTCGACCGGCTTCTCGCAGAAATCATAGGCGCCGAGGCTGATGGCCCGCAGCGCATTCTCCTTCTGGCCCTGGCCGCTGGCGACCACCACCGGCAGGCCCGGGTTGACCTGGCGCAGCATCTCGAGCGTGGCGAAGCCCTCCGATACCCCCTCGGCATCGGGCGGCAGGCCAAGGTCGAGCAGCACCGCGGCGGGCTGCTCCCGACGGGCCATCTGCTCGGCCTGCTGCCGGTCGTTGGCGAGCAGCACGCGGCAGGTCGGGAAGGCCCAGCGGTATTGCGCGCAGAGCCCGGGATCATCCTCGATCACCAGCAGCTTCGGCTTGCTCATGCTCCGGCTCCGGCGGCTGCCATGAATGGCACCGGCATCGGCACCATCAGCGCCGCCGGCACGGCTGCCGCCGGCAGGATCACCCGCATGGTGGTCCCGACGCCGGGGCGGCTGAGCACGGCGAGGTCGCCGCCGGCGCCGCACAGCAGCTCCCGCGCCTGCCAGGCGCCGATGCCGCTGCCGGTCGGCTTCGAGGTGCTGAGCGGGCGGAACAGCTCGTCGCGGATGAACTCGGGCGTCATCCCGGTGCCGCGGTCGACGATGTCGACCAGGATGCGGCCAGCCTCGCTGCGCAGCCGGATTTCCACCGGCTCGCCGGTCGCCGAGGCCTCGGCGGCATTGTTCAGCAGATGCGCGATGGCGGCGTCGAAGCGCTCCGGGGCGATGGCGGCGAGCCCGGCCGGTGCCGCCGCATCCTCCTCGATCCGCACCGGATGGGTCTGCGCGGCGACGATCCGCCGCAGCCGCGCCAGGGGGGCGATCGCCGCGGACGCGGCCGGTGCGGCCCCTGTCGCGGTAGCGGCCGGCGCTGCCCCTGTCGCGGTAGCGGCCAGCGCTGCCTCGGGCGGCACCGCATCCATCACCTCGCCCGGCTGGCGCAGCCGGGTGATGAGGGTATTGATCCGGTCGGCGGCGGAGCGGACGGTCAGCAGCATGTCGTGCTGAAACTCCGGGTCCTGCAGATTGTCCTCGGCATTGGCCAGCAGCAGGGTGAGCTGGCTGGCCACCGTCTTCACGTCATGCGCCACGAAGGCGAAGCGCTTGGCATAATCCTGCAGCGGCCGCTGCTCGGCCAGCCGGGCCGCGGCGCGGCGTTCGGCCAGGAACATCGCCACCTCGCGGCCCAGCACCCGCAGCAAATCCAGCACTTCGCGGTCGAGCGCGAAGGCGGCACGCGGCGGGGCCAGCAGGATGACCCCGGCCATGCCGTCCCGGTCATGCGCCAGCGGCACCGCCAGCCAGAGCGGCCCGAAGCTGGCGACCAGATCGGCCGGCGCCGGCTTTTCCCCCGTTTGGTCCGGGCTGAAGTCCAGCACCTGGTCCCCGGCCCGCAGCGCCGCCAGCAGCGGATGCCCGGCCGGCAGGGCCGCGGCGACGGAGGGCAGGTTCCAGGATCCGGCCCAGCGCAGCGTGGCCTCGCCCGGCTCGCGCAGCAGCAGGACCCCGGCCGGGCTGTCCACCGGATCGGCGATGGCGCGGACCGCGCGCAGCTCGGCCCGCGCCCCGTCTTCCGGGGCCGAGAGCACGGTGACGCAACGCAGCCATTCCCGGCGGTAGTCGTAGCGGGCGGTGAAGAAGTGGTCGACCACCAGGCTGCGCAGCCGGGACCGGACGCTGCGCGAGGCGGCGGCGACCGCCAGGATCATGACCGCCCCGGCCAGCAGGCTGGCCTGCACGGTCGGCCCCCAATCGGTGCCGAGTCGGCGCAGCGCCTCGCCCAGCGCGCCGACCCCGAGCAGGAAGGCGCCGGCCACCACCAGCGTGGCGCCATGGAAGACCGCCTGGCGGGAAACCGGCGGGTCGCGCCGCCAGCGGCCGTCGCGCACCGCGGCGATCGCCAGCAGCGGCGAGGCGAGGGCGGTCAGCGCCGCCCGCGCATCCAGCAGCACCGGGGAGAAGCCGCCCGACAGCGCGGCATCGGCATAGATCAGCAAGTCGAAGGCCGCCAGGCCGCCGAGCGCGATGCAGGGCAGGTTGACGTGCCACTGCGAGGCCTCGTCGGCATTGCGGTAGAGGTTCTCGGCCAGCAGCAGCACCAGCAGGGCGACGCCGGGCCGCGCCAGCATGGCGGGCTCGGCGAGGCTCGGCAGCAGCGGCCCCGTGACCAGGCCCGGCAGGGCCGAGAGCAGCGCCAGCACCACGGCGATGCCGCCGGCCAGGGCGAAGCGGCGCAACGCCGGCGCGGCGCGGGCGCCGCCGACCCGGCGATAGAGGCTGAGCAGCAGGGCGAACCAGACGGTCAGCCGCAGGACTTCCAACCCGCCGGTCAGCCCCTGCAACGGCGTGGCGGGGTTGAGCGCGACAGCCGCCGCCCAGAGCCCGGCGATGCCGGAAGCTGCCGCCAGCAGCCGCGCCGTCGGTCCCCGCCCGGCCACCAGCACGAGCACGGTCCAGGCCAGGCAGACCACGGCCGCGCCGCCATGCAGCAGGATGGAGGCGGAGGTCACGCCTCGACGCGGCGCCTTGCGGGCCTGCTTTCCGGGGGCGTCTGCGTCACCGCGAGCCTTCCTGGAACAGCACGACGCGCACCGTGGCGACCAGGATCAGCAGATCGAGGAAGAGGCTGCGGCGGTGCACGTAATAAAGGTCGTAGGCGAGCTTCATGCGCGCATCTTCGACCGAAGCCCCGTACGGATAGTTAACCTGGGCCCAGCCGGTGATGCCGGGGCGGACCACGGCGCGGTCGTGATAATGCGGGATGGCCTGGCCAAGCTGCTCGACGAAGCCCGGCCGCTCCGGCCGCGGGCCGACGAAGGCCATATCGCCGCGCACCACGTTCAGCACCTGCGGGATTTCGTCGATCCGGGTGAGCCGGATGAAGCGGCCGACCCGGGTGACGCGCGGGTCCTGGCGGACCGCCCAGCACGGGGTGCCGCCGACCTCGGCATCCACCACCATGCTGCGGAACTTGAACAGCATGAAGCCGCGGCCGTCGCGGCCGACGCGCTCCTGCCGGTAGAAGATCGGCCCCGGGCTGTCGAGCTTGATCGCCAGCGCGGTCAGCAGCAGCACCGGCAGGGTCAGCAGCACCAGGAACAGGCCGAGGGCGAGGTCGAGGGTCCGCCGCAGCATCGCCTCGAGGTTGCCTTCGCGGGCTGCCCTGGTGGCCTTGATCCAGGCCTCGGGCAGCCGCTCGACCACGACGCGGGACCGTTGGCGCTCGGCGAATTCGGTGTCACTGAACAACCGCACGCCGGCCGCGGCGCAGCGCTGCCGGAGAAGCGGGGTGAGGGTGGCCTCGGTGGCGATGACCGCCCAGACCCGCTGCGCGCGAAGCCGCTCCGGCGCCAGCGCTGCGGCCAGATCGTCGCCGGGCCGCAGGGTGCGGACCACCTCGAAGCTACCCGGGCGTCCCTCGGCCAGGTTGGCCGTGGTGCCGGCCGTCGCATCGGCCGCATCCTCGGCGCCGCGCAGCACCAGCAGCCGGCGCTTCAGCAGGCCGTGCCGGACGGCGGCGCTGAAGCCGAGGCGGGTGGTCATGACGATGACGGTGAAGACGAGCAGGATTTCGGCGAGGTGGCTGCCGAGCCGGGCCGGATAGCTGGGGCCGAGCAGGCGGAGCGCCGGCCAGGCGAGCAGCAGCAGCAGCATGCTGGCGACGAAGGTGCCGAGCAGCAGCCGCTTGCCGCGCGCCCAGGCCTCCGGCTGATAAAGGCCGCTGACGCCTGAGATGATCCCGACGCAGAGCGCGAGGATGGCGGCGAAGACGGCGGCCCCACCGGCCTCGCCGCCGGGGAGCGGGGAACCGGGGATTGGAGTGCCCTGGGCGAGCTGCCAGGCCATCAGCAGATAGATGGCGGCGAAACAGGCCAGTGCCTCGGCGACGTAAAGGAGCAGCAGTTCGGATCGGATGCTGTGACCGAACAGGGTCGTCATGGCAATTGCTCTCCCGCGCGCCTGCACCGCATGGCTCGTCCTGACCCGTCGCGCCACAACATTGTGGTATCAAACCCATTTCGTGTCTAGAGTTTGAGATTAGCTTTTTATAAAAGTCACCCAAAAAAAATGGGAACCTTTCTCAATTCTCATAAAGTCTCATGAGACTGCATGCATTTCATGGGACGAGCATCGCCCGTATGTCACACAGATTTGACCGAATTTGGGCCAAAATCCCTGGACAAGATTTTGTTCATCCACCTTTGGTTAATTGCTTTGCGGCATATCGCGTAGACCGGAAGTACACAACTCTGGGGCGAGCATGCCAAAAAGCATATTTTCTTAAAAATTAAGATGCTTTTTCCTTGCAGCCTGAATATTGTGCCGATCGCGTTCCGTAATCGTTTTGTTTATGAAGATTTATTGGGTCCGCAGCGCCTTGCCCGGACACGCAGCAGGAGAGCGATGTATGGCGGTGCGACGCGTGGCAATCCGAGTGCCGGCCCTGGTGTCCCATCTGGCTTCCCGTCTCGCCGCCCTCATGGCCCCCGCCCGGTTGGCCCCGTTGCTCCTGGCCGGCCTGCTCGCCGCCTGCGCCGCCCCGCCTGCGCCGCCCCCGGTCGTCGCCGATGCCAAGCCTGCCATCGCGCCCGACTATATCATCGGGCCGGGCGACAGCCTCAGCATCGTCGTCTACCGCGCGCCCGAATTCAGCGTCGACCTGCCGGTCCGCCCGGACGGCCGGCTCTCGCTGCCGCTCGTCCCCGACGTGGAGGCCGCCGGCCGCACCTCGACCCAGCTCGCCGCCGATATCACCGCGCGCCTGTCGAATTACGTGCAGGAACCGAACGTGACCGTCATGGTGCGCTCCTTCATGGGCACCGCCAGCCAGCGCGTCCGCGTCATCGGCGAGGCGGCGCAGCCCAAGGCGCTGCCCTATCGTGAAGGCATGACCCTGCTCGACGTCATGATCGAGGTCGGTGGCCTGACCCGCTACGCCGCCGGCAACCGCGCCGAGCTCATCCGCCGCGACCCGCTCGACGCGCCGCCGCAGACCTCCCGCCTTCGCCTGTCAGACCTGCTGCGCGACGGCGACACGCGCCACGATCTCGCGATTCGTCCCGGCGATACCATCGTCATCCCGCAAAGCTGGTTCTGACCGCATGCAGCTTCTCACGCTTGTCCGGCGGTACGGCTCGGCCGGCTGGCAGCACCGCTGGAAGGCGCTGCTGCTGTCCTGGGCGATCTGCATCACCGGCTGGGCCTTCGTCTCCAGCATCCCGGATTCCTACCAGTCCAGCAGCCGGATCTACGCCGATGCCGATGCGGTGCTCGGCCAGGTCCTGCGCGGCATCGCCCTCGACAGCTCACCGGCCAACCAGGTCGAGCTGCTGCAGCGCACTCTGCTCAGCCGCCCCAACCTTGAGCGCGTGGTCGCCCGCACCGACCTCGACCTGCGGGTCGACAGCGTCCGCAAGCGCGACGCGCTGCTGACCGAACTGGCGCGCGACATCAAGATCACCGCGCAGACCCGCAACCTCTTTACCATCGAATATGTCGACCGCGACCCGCGCCTGGCGCGGGAGGTGGTGCAGACCATGCTGAACCTGTTCATCGAGCAGGCCAGCTCGACCGACCGGCAGCAGATGGAGAATGCCCGCGGCTTCGTCGCGCAGCAGATCGCCACCTACGAGACCCAGCTGCGCGAGGCCGAGCGCCGGCGCGCCGAATTCCGCATCCGCTACATCGATTTGCTGCCGTCGGATGCGCTCGGCGGCACCAACCGGCTGGAACAGGCCCGCGCCAAGGTGCAGCAGTTGCGTGGCGAGCTGCAGGACATGCAGCTGCGCCGCACCCTGCTGCGCCAGCAGCTCGAGGCGCAGCCGCAGACCCTTTCGGCCGCCGAGCTCGTCGCCGCTGGCGGTGGCGGTGACAACCAGCTCGCCGCGGCCGAACGCCAGCTGCGGGAGCTGCGGCTGCGCTATACCGAACAGCATCCGGACGTCGCCGCCGCCCGCGCCGCCGTGGCCGAGATGCGGGCCAATGGCGGCGGGTCCCGCGCCGTTGCCGGTACCGCCGCCGCGGCGCCGCGGCAGGGGCCCGCCCGCATCGCCAACCCGCTTTATGAACAGCTGCGGCTGCGGCTGATCGACGCCGATGCCACCATCTCCTCGCTCGAGCGCCAGGTCGGCGAGGAACAATCCGAGGTCGAGCGGCTCGACACCATTGCCCGCGGCGCGCCGCAGCTCCAGGCGCAGTTCCAGAACCTCGACCGCGACTATACCGTGCTGCTCAAAAGCTACGAGGAACTGCTGGCGCGGCGTGAATCCGTGCAGATCGCCGGCGCGGCCCGGGTCGGCGCCGATCGGGTCCGGCTCGAGATCGTCGACCCGCCGACCCTGCCGACCCAGCCTTCCAAGCCGAACCGCATCCTGCTCGGCGCCGGCGTGCTGGTCCTCGGCATCGGTGCCGGCGTCGCCTTGGCGGCGCTGCTGGTCCTGATGGATAGCGGCTTCTACACGATGCAGGACCTTCGCCAGCTCGGTCTGCCGGTGATCGGCGGCGTCTCGATGGTATCCCCGCCGGCCCGCTCCGCCATGGCCGCGGTGGCCTTCGCCGGCTGCCTCGCGCTGCTGGTGATGGCCTGCGGCGTCGTGCTGGTGGGCGGCCCGGCCCTGGTTGCCCGCGTTCCCGCTCTGGTGGCGAAGGTGCTCGCGTGACGATGTCGCCAAGGTCCCGTCCGCATCTGGTCGAGCGCGCCATGGAGGCGCTTGCCGGCGGCGCCTCGCTCGACCGGCCGGCCCAGGCGGCCGCGCCGCCGTCATCCCTGGTGCCGCCCGCTACGCTGACGCCGCCATCCCCGGCGGCAGCGCCCTACCAGCCAGTGAAGGACCTACCCGGCGAAGCGCCCGCTGCGGCGCCGGTGCCCTTGGGCCCGGCCCCTTCGGTCCATTCCCCCCTGGTTCAAGCCCCGTCCGGCCAAGCCCCCGTCGCGCCGCCGGTGATCAGCCTCGCCGCGTTGAAGCAGGCCGGGCTGGTCGTCGGCGTGACCGGCACCACCCGTAACCGGATCTCGGAGGAGATCAGCGTCGTCCAGCATCACCTGATGCGGACGGTGCGCTCGGTCGCGCCGGCCGAGGGCCGCTGCAACCGGATCATCCTGATCACCAGCGCCCGGCCGGGTGAGGGCAAGACCTTCAGCTCGCTCAACATCGCCGCCAGCATCGCCGCCAGCGGCACCACGCCGGTCCTGCTGATCGATGCCGACGGCAAATACGGCTCGCTCAGCGAATTGCTCGGCGTGCACGAAAAGCCCGGCGTACGGCTGCTGGTGGCCGACCCGCAGGCCACGGCCGGGCCGCTCTGCCTGCCGACCGCCCAGCCCAATCTCAGCGTGCTGTCCTATGGCGCCGCCGCGCCGCGGCCGGGCCAGCCGGACCAGCCGCCGGCGCCGATGGTCGCCAAGGTCATCCTGGATACCGCGCTGGCCATGCCGGACCATGTCGTCGTCATCGA
The DNA here is from genome assembly GCA_028291445.1 of Belnapia sp. GTDB lineage: Bacteria > Pseudomonadota > Alphaproteobacteria > Acetobacterales > Acetobacteraceae > Belnapia. The sequence continues at coordinate 3,629 of JAQGIA010000261.1, read as the reverse complement.
TTCCGCGCCCTGCCTCTCGACCAGCGACCCGGGCAGCTTCGCGCTGGTCGCCGGCCAGGTCCTGATGGTGGTGCAGGCCGAGCGGACCCAGAAGAACGAGGTCGAGGCGGCGCTCGACATCGTCGATGCCTGCCCGACCTTGCAGCTTATGCTGAACCGCACCCGGCTGACTGGCAGCGATACCTTCGGCGCCTACGGCGGCTATCACATCTACGGCGCCCATGGCTCCCGCCCGAAGGGCTGAGGCTGGCCGGCCGGCCAGCCGCGGGACCAGCATCGGCCAGGTCACGCTGCGGCCAGCCACGCTCTACCAGGGCGGGCTCTGTGTCGTCCTGGTCGCGGCCCAATTGGCCGTCCCTCATTCGGCCGCGGCCGAGCCGCCCTTCCCCATCGCCCGCGAGACCCTGGCGCCCCAAGGCCAGGGCGGCGGTCCGGGTGGCGACCAGGGTCTGGGACAAGGCCTGGGCCAGGGCCAGAATTTCGGCCAAGGCTTCACCAACCAGGGTCTTACCCGGGGCGATGCCCAACCCCGCCTCGGCGGCTTCGCGGGCGGCGGCTACGACATCTTCGGCGCTCCCATCGTCCCACCGGCGGGCGGCGTGGTGGAACCGGGCTGGACGCTGCGGCCGAGCATCGGCGTGCAGTTCCTCGGCACCGACAACATCGACAACACCACAACGCGCCGGCGCGGCGAGTTCATCACCACCATCACCCCCGGCCTCGCGGTCTATGCCAATACCAATACCGTCACCGGCTACCTGAACTACTCGCCTTCCGCCTGGCTCTATGCCGACCGCCCGCGCGACAACCGGCTGGACCAGCGCTACCTGGGCCAGGCCCTGGTCACCCTGATGCCGGAGCTGCTGTACCTCGACCTGAGCGGCTTCGGCGCAATGACCGAAACGGCGGGCGGCAATGCCCCGGGCGGCTTCCAGCAGACCGGCTCGCCGGTGGTCAACCGCGGCTCGCTGGTGCAGACCACCAGCCTGCAGGCCTCGCCCTACATCGTCCGGCGGCTCGGCAATTTCGCCACCATGCAGCTTGGCTACGGCTGGCGCTATTTGTCGCAGGACGGCAATACCGCCCGGGTCGCCGGCGCCGCGCAGCCTTTCTTCACCAGCGAGCAGACGACCACGCACGAAGGCTTCGGCATCATCCGCACCGGCGACTACTTCGGCCGCCTCGCCTTCGAATCCCGCACCATCGCCACGGTCTACGACAGCAACGGCGCGCTCGCCGGGGCGCATCGCTACAGCAGCAGCATCCAGGCGCGCTACGGCATCACCCGCAGCCTCGCCGGCCTGCTCGAAGGCGGCTACGAGGACCAGAAATACGGCGGCACCGCGCCCTTCAGCATCCAGGGGCCGATCTGGTCGGTCGGGCTGCGCTTCATGCCCGATCCGCAGAATATCGCGATCATCAAATACGGTCGGCACGATGGCTTCAATTCCGCCTCCGGCAACGTGAGCCTGAGCCTCGGCGGCCGCACCCGGCTCTTTGCCAGCTATGCCGACGAGTTGGGCACGCCGGCGCAGCGCACCGCCGACCTGCTGTCGACGACCACGATCGATCCGCTCGGCAATACCATCGACGCCGCCTCCGGCACCCCGGCCCGGGCGCTGCCCTTCACCAATTCCTTCCTCGCCACCCAGAACAGCCTGTTCCGCCTGAAGCGTGCCAGCGTGGCGCTGAGCCAGGGCTGGGAGCGCGACAGCTTCGAGCTGGCGCTGCTGTTCGACGACCGCCGGCCGCTGACCAGCGCCATCGGCACCACCGGCTTCGCGCAGAAGGGCACCTCGGTCAGCGTCTCCTGGACCCACCGGCTGACCGAAGCCATCACCGGGACCGCCTATCTGCAATACGGCGTCTTCGACGGCGCGCCGGTTGGTGGCCTGGGGGGCGGCCCGAGGGGCAGCAGCGGGGGGTCGACCAGCAGCGACGTCTATACGCTGCGCCTCGCCTTCAACCAGGTGCTGACCGAAACGCTCTCCGCCTCGCTGCAATATGCCTTCAGCAACCGGGGTACCGATAACCTCTCCAGCCGTACCACCCAGAACATCGTGATCGCAGGCTTGCGCAAGACCTTCTGAAAGCCCGTCCCTGCCAAAGGCCGGCTCTTCTGAAAGACTGCCCCTTCTGAAAGACTGCCATGTACATCGACTACTACGGCTTTCGTGGGCACCCCTTCCTGATGACGCCGGATGCGCGGCTGTTCTATGCCAGCTCGGTGCATTCGAAGGCCTATGCGCATCTGATGTATGGGCTGGCGCAGCGGGAAGGCTTCGTCGTGGTCACCGGGGAGGTCGGCGCCGGCAAGACCACCTTGATCGAACGGCTCTGCGCCGAGCTGGATCCCAATGGCTTCGCGGTGGCGCGGATCGCCACCACCCAGGTCTCCGGCGACGATCTGCTGCGCCTGATCGCCGACAGCTTCGGCGCCCAGGCCGAGGGCGACAAGGCGGCGGTGCTGCGCAGCGTCATCGCGGTGCTGCGCAAGGCCGACCGGCACCATCTGCTGATCGTCGACGAGGCGCAGGCGCTCAGCCCCTCGGCGCTCGAGGAATTGCGCATGCTGTCGAACATCACCGACGGCAGCCGGGCGCTGTTGCAGACCATCCTGCTCGGCCAGCCGCAGCTGCGCCAGATCATGGCAAGCCCCGACCTCGACCAGCTCCGCCAGCGCGTCCTCGCCTCCTACCATCTCAGCGGCCTCTCGCGGGAAGAGACGCATGCCTATGTCGAGCACCGTATGCAGGCGGTCGGCTGGAGCGGCACCCCCGCCTGGGAGGGTGAGGCGCTCGACCTGGTGCATGGCTATTCCGGCGGCATCCCGCGCCGCATCAACCGGCTCTGCTCGCGCATCCTGCTCGGCGGCGCGCTGGAGCAGAGCCAGCAGCTCACCGCCTCGATGGTCGAGGCCACCGCGCAGGAGCTGGAGGACGACCTTGGCGGCCAGTCGGCCCCGGAGCCGCGGCCGGCGGCGGACCCCGGGATCCAGGCCGCCCTCGCCGAACTGGCCGAGCGGGTCGAGGCGCTCGAACGCGCCAGCGCCCGGCGCGAGCGGGTCTTCAACCGCATGATGGATGTCTTCTCCGACCCCGCCAGGCTTCCCCGATGACGCCCCCTCCGAGGACCGCCGCCCCACCGGTCGCCCCACTGGTTCGCAACGCGATGACGGTCGATGTGGAGGATTGGTTCCAGGTCCAGAATTATGCCGGGCTGATCGACCGCGACGCCTGGGAGATGCTGGAGCGCCGGGTCGAGGCGCGGACCGACGAGCTGCTCGCGCTTTTCGCCGCGGCCGGCGTGCGGGCGACCTTCTTCACCCTCGGCTGGGTCGCCCGGCGGCATGGGCCGCTGGTCCGCCGCATCGTGGCGGCAGGGCATGAGCTGGCCAGCCACGGCAATTGGCATGAGCTGGTCTCCGGCATCGGCGCCGCGCGCTTCCGCACCGATCTGCTGGATGCCCGACGGCTGCTGGAGGATGCCGGCGGCGTCGGGGTCATCGGCTACCGCGCGCCGACCTTCTCGATCAGCCCGTCGCTCACCCCCTGGGCCTATGACATCCTGGCCGAGACCGGCCATCGCTACAGTTCCTCGGTCTTCCCCGGCCGCCATGCCGGCGCCGC
>JAQGIA010000257.1 GCA_028291445.1 Belnapia sp. | reverse complement strand
GATGGCGAGCGCTACGGCGATGCGCTGCGCGCCACCGGCTGGGACGGCCCAGGCGACCCCGCCGCGCTGCGCGATGCGGCAGCCTATTTCGAGGCGCATATCGAACAGGGGCCGACGCTCGAGGCCGATGGCATGGATGTCGGCATCGTCACCGGCGGCTTCGCCACCGAGCGGGCCATGGTGTCCGTTGTTGGCAAGGATAGCCATGCCGGCACCACGCCGATGGAACTGCGCCAGGATGCGCTGCTGGCGGCGGCCGAGATGATGCTCGCCGCCGAGCGCATCCTGCTGGACCGCGCGCCGGAGGGACGCTGCACGGTGAACCGCGTCATCGTCGAGCCCGGCGCCGATGGCGTGGTCCCCGGCGGGGCGCGTTTCGCGATGGACTACCGGCATCCTTCGACCGAAACCCTGAACGCGCTCTGGGCCGCAGCGGATGACGCCTGGGCCGCCATCGCCGCCCGCCGCAGGGTGAGCGTATCGCGCGAGAGCTATTGGGCCTTCCCGACCGTCGCCTTCGATGCCGCGCTGGCCGGACGGCTGCGCGCCGCCGCCGGCCGGCACGGCGCGCGGCACCGCGACATCCTCAGCGGCGCCGGGCATGATGCCTATCACGCGGCATCCCGCATGCCGGCGGTGATGCTGTTCATTCCCTGCCACGGCGGGGTCAGTCACCATCCGACGGAATCGATCTCCCGCGAGTGGGCCGCAATCGGGCTGCGCGTGCTGGCCGATGCCGTGATCGAAACCGCCAATGCTCCGGGATAAAAAGATGCGCATCGCCATCGGCGGCTTCCAGCACGAAAGCCATTCCTTCGCCCCGCTGCCGACCGGCTGGGCCGAGTTCATCCGGCCCGGCGGTTTCCCCGGGTTGCAGCGCCCGGCGACGCTGGTGGAGACGCTACGGACCACCTCCGTCCCCTGCGCCGGTGCCATCGAAGTCGCTGAGGCAGCGGGAGCGACCATCGCGCCGCTGACCTGGTGCTTCGCCAATCCGGCCGGGCCGGTCACCGCCGAGGCCTTCGAACGCATCGCCGCCTTGATGATCGGCGCGCTGTCGGATGCGCTGGATGCAGGGCCGCTCGACGGCATCTTCCTCGAGCTGCATGGCGCGATGGTCGCGGTCGGCTTCGACGATGCGGAGGGCGAGCTGCTGCGCCGGGTACGCGCCGTGGCCGGGCCCGAGCTGCCGATCACCGTCAGCCTCGACCCGCATGCCAACATGACCCGGGAGATGACCGGGCTGGCCGATGCGCTGGTGCCCTATCGCACCTATCCGCACGTCGACATGAAGCCGGCCGGCGCCCAGGCGATGCGGCTGCTGCTGCAGCGCATCGCCCGCGGCAAGCCTTGGGCGAAAGCCTTCGCCGAGGTCGATTTCCTCATCCCCCTGACCATGCAATGCACCATGGTCCCGCCGATGTCCCTGGTGCTGGAGGCGCGCGAGGCGCTGGCGGCCGAGCATGGCGTGGCCGAGCTCGCCTTCTGCTTCGGCTTTCCCTATGCGGATTTCCCCGGCTGCGGCGTCGCCATCGCCGCCTATGCCGAGACCCAGGCGGCGGCGGATGCCGCAGTCGCCGGGCTGAAATCCCACATGGATGCGCATGAGGCGGAATTCGCCGGCGGCGTGGCACCGGCGGCCGAGGGCGTGGCCGAGGCCATCCGGCTGGCCGCCCGCGCGGCTAGGCCGGTGGTGATGGCGGATACCCAGGACAATCCCGGCGGCGGCGGCCATGGCGATACCACCGGGCTCCTGGCCGAGCTCATCCGCCAGGATGCGCAGGGCGCGGTGCTCGGCCTGATCAACGATGCGGAGAGTGCGGCGGCCTGCCATGCCGCCGGCGTCGGCGCGACCATCCCGCTCAGCCTCGGCGGGCGCAGCGATGGCGTGCCGCTGGCGGTGACGGCGGTGGTGGAGGCGCTGACCGATGGCCGCTTCGTCTCGACCGGGCCGATGAGCAAGGGCAATCCCGCCGACCTCGGGCCGACGGCGCTGATCCGGGTTTCCTCCGGCGTGCGGGTCATCGTCGTGACGCGGAAGATGCAGGCGCTGGACCAGGCGCTGTTCACGCATATCGGCGTCGAGCCGAGCGAACAGAAGATCCTCGCGCTGAAGTCCAGCGTGCATTTCCGCGCGCATTTCCAGCCGATCGCCGAGCAGGTCATCGTGGTCGCCGCGCCGGGGCCGGTGGTCGCCGACCCGGCGACCCTGCCCTTCAGCAACCTCCGCCCCGGCCTCCGCCTCAGGCCGGGGGCGAACCGCTAGGCGGCGGGCCGGCGGGAGGCTGCGCCCCGGCTCAGTGGAGGCTCGCCAGGGTCGCCTCCGCCCGGAGCAGCAGCGCATCGCCCGACCGGCCGGTGAGGAAGCCATCCGCCCGGGCGATCTCCGCCTGCCTGGCAGCGCACCAGGCCGCCCTGTCGGCGCCGCCCTGCCGCGGGTCGAAGCTGGGCGGGGCCATGGAGCGGAGGAAGTCGTCGCGCGCCGCGGTCCCCCCCTGGCGCCGGTGCAGCTCGATGACCGCCGCCTCGATCCGGGCGGCGCGGTCGAGCGCGGCGGTCGAGACCGCGATGCTGCAGACCTGGCCCGCCCGCACGAGGTCGCCGAGGATCGGCGCGCTGGCCTCCAGCTCCTGCCGGCCATCGGCCTGGCCGGAGCG
>JAQGIA010000229.1 GCA_028291445.1 Belnapia sp. | reverse complement strand
GGCGAAGGAGAGTGGAACGCGCGCAAACACGGCGGCGCCAAACGCCGGGTCTGGCGAAAGATACACATCGGGATTGACGAGCAAATGCTGGAAATCCGCGCGGCGGGGTTCGGCTGTCCGGGAAAAGGGAACCCTGACCGTCAGCTCTTTTGTGCAACGGAGCCGGTTGAGTATGTCGTGCCCGCCGCCGTGCAAAGGGCAGGACGAGGCGCCTGACTGCCCTCAGCCCTTCGGCCTGGACATCGCCCGCAGCACCGATCGCCTCGGCCCGACCACGCGGCGGATCGCGATGTAGAACACCGGCGTGAACAGCAGGCCGAAGATGGTCACCCCGATCATCCCGAAGAACACGGCCGAACCGACCGCGCGCCGCATCTCGGAACCCGCGCCGCTGGCGACGACGAGCGGCAGGACGCCCAGGATGAAAGCCAACGAGGTCATCAGGATGGCCCGCAGCCGCAACCGGCAGGCTTCCACCACGGCATTCAAGGGTGTCTCCCCCTCGTCCTCTCGCTGCTGCGCGAATTCGACGATCAGGATGGCATTCTTCGCCGCCAGGCCCACCAGCACGACGAAGCCGATCTGCGTCAGGATGTTGATGTCCTGCCCCAGCATCCGCACGCCGAGCGTCGAGGTCAGCAGGCACATGGGCACGATCAGGATGACGGCGAAGGGCAGGCTCCAGGACCCGTACTGCGCCGCCAGGACCAGATAGACGAACAGCACGCACAGCGGAAAGACCATCAGGCCAGAATTCCCGCTCTGGGTCTGCTCGTAGGATAATTCGGTCCATTCGAAACCGATGCCGTCGGGCAGCGAGCGCCGGGCCACGCGCTCGATCGCCGCGATGGCGGCGGTCGATCCGACGCCCGGCTGGATCTCGCCCGCGATCTCGGCCGCGGGATAGAGGTTGTAGCGCGGCACGCGATGCGGACCGCCGACGTCGCGCAGCGTCATCACATTCGCCAGCGGCACCATCTGGTCCTGCGAATTGCGCGTATGCAGCCGCGACAGATCCTCCGCCTGCCGGCGGAATTCCGGCGAGGCCTGGGCGACCACCCGCCAGTTCCGCCCATAGGCGGTGAAGTCGTTCACGTAGGACGAGCCGAGCAGGGTCTCGATCGTCTGGCTCAACCTGGCCACCGGCACGCCCAGCATCTCGATGCGGCTCCGGTCGATGTCGACAGCGACCAAGGGCGCATCGACCCGGAAGGGTGAATAGACGCCCACCAGGGCCGGCACGCGTCGCAACGCGGTAACCAGGTCATCGGCGGCAAGCGCCAGCACGGCCGTCCCCCGCCCGGTCCGGTCCTCAAGGCGCAGGGCGAAGCCGGCGCCGCTCCCCAGGCCCGGAATGGCGGGGGGCGGGATGACCAGGATGATCGCCTCGTCCAGCCCCTTCAGCCGCTGCCGCAGCTCGGCGATGATGGCATCGGAGGTGAGCCGCAGCGGCAGGCGTTCCGGCCAGGGCGCGAAGACCGGCGTCAGCATGCCCTGGTTGCCGCCGGCGGTTCCGGTCGCTCCCGAAACCCCGGACAGGGCCGATACGCTGGCGATGCCGGGAATCTCCCGGGCGATGGCCGCGGCACGCTCCACCACCGCCGTGGTGCGCGCCAGGGAAGCCCCGCCCGGCAATTCGATGGACACCACCGCATAGCCGCGATCCTGGGGCGGCACGAAGCCCTTCGGCGCGATCGCCAGCAGCACTCCGGCCCCGGCGATCAGCAGGGCATAGAGGCCGAGCATCGGAAAGGTCTGCAAGGCAAGGCGGCTGGTCATCGTCGCATAGCCATCGGCGAGGCGGTCGAAGCCGGTGTTGAACCCATCGAGCAGCCATCGCAGCAACCGACGCGGCCGGCTCAGCGCCTCGGTCGGCTTCCGCGCCTCGTGGCGCAGGATCAGCGTCGCCAGGGCCGGGCTGAGGGTCAGCGAGCAGAAGCAGGACAGCGCCGTGGCGACCGAGATGGTGATGGCGAATTGGCGAAAGAAGCGCCCGGTGATCCCGTCGAGGAAAGCGGTCGGGACGAAGACCGCGCAGAGCACCAGGGCGATGGACAGCAGCGCCCCGCCGACTTCCAGCATGGTCGTCGTGGCCGCCTCCACGACCGAGGGCTCATTCTGCAGATGCCGGTCGACATTCTCGACCACGACGATGGCATCGTCGACGACGATACCGACCGCCAGCACCAGGCCGAACAGGGTCAGCACATTCAAGGTGAAGCCGAGCGCCATCATCACCCCGAAGGTGCCGATGAGCGAGACCGGGATGGCGAGGATCGGAATCATCGCCGCGCGCCAGTTCTGCAGGAACAGCAGCACCACCAGCACCACCAGGAACACCGCCTCGCCGATGGTCACCACCAGCTCGTGCACGCTCTCGGCCACGAAGCGGGTGGGATCGTAGGCGATCTCGGCCTTGATGCCGGACGGAAAGTCGCGGGTGATCAGCGCCAGCTGGTTGCGGATCTGCTGCGCCGTCGCCAGCGCATTGGAGCCCGGGCGCTGGGTGATCGCCAAGGCCACGGCGGGACGGCCCTGCAAGGTGCTTGCCGTGGTATAGGACGCCGCCCCGAGTTCCACCCGCCCGACATCGCGCAGCCGCAGCAGGCGGCCTTCGGCACCGGACCGGATGACGATGTTGCCGAATTCCGCCGGGTCGTTCAGCCGGCCACGAAAGGTGAGATTGGGCTGGAAGGCCTGGTCCGCCACCGGCGGTTCGGCGATCTGGCCGCCGGCCACCTCCGCATTCTGCGCCTGGATGGCCGCCACCACATCTTCCGCGATGACGCCGTTCACCGCCATCCGGCCCGGATCGAGCCAGACCCGCATGGCATAGTCCCGCGCGCCCTGCATATCGATGTCGCCGATGCCATCGATGCGGAGCAGCTCGTCGCGGACTTGGCGAAGCGCAAAATTCGAGACATAGAGCTGGTCGTAGCTACCGTTGGGGGAGCTGACGAAAATCACCATCAGGCGATCGGTGGCGATCTTGCGCGTCGTCACGCCCCAGCGGCGGACCTCCTCCGGCAGCCGGGGCAATGCGGTGGCCACCGCGCCCTGGACCAGGATCTGCGCCCGGTCCGGATCGGTGCCCAGCCGGAAGGTCACCGTCAGGCTCATCCGGCCGTCGCCGGTGGACTGCGAGGACATGTAGAGCATGCCCTCGGTGCCGTTGACCTCCTGCTCGATGGGCGTCGCCACGGTATCGGCGACGACCTGGGCCGATGCGCCGGGATAGTTCGTGGCGACGACGACCGTCGGCGGCACGACATCCGGGTACTCGGAGATTGGCAGGGACAGCAGGGAGATGCCGCCGACGATCAGCAGCACCAGCGACAGGACGCAGGCGAGGACCGGCTGGCGGACCGAAACGACGCCGAGATTGCTCACGGTCTGGGCACTGTGCCGGGTGCAGCCGGGCGTGCAGGATTGGGGCGGGTGGGGCTGACGGTCTGGCCGGAACGCACGCGCATCATGCCGGCGAAGACGACCTCCTCGTCCCCCTTCAATCCGCTGCGGATCACCCGCAGACCGTCATGCAACGGGCCAAGCTCGACCTGGCGTACCTCCAGGCTGTTCCCGGCGCCGAGGATATAGACCACGCGCCGGGACTGGTCCGTCGCCACCGCGGTATCGGGCAGCAGAAGCGCCTGATACGGCGCGCTGGCGACCAGGCGAACGCGGGCGAATACGCCGGGCAGGAGCAGGTCGCGCGGGTTCTCGAAGCGAGCCCGCAGCCGGATCGTGCCGGTGCTGGCATCGGCCTCGTTGTCTACGAATACGACGCGTCCCCGATGCGGAAATCCGGCCTCGTCGGCCAGGGCCAGCTCGACGGCGTTGCCCATGTCGCGCGAGGAGGGGCGGCCGCCGCTTTGCGCCAGGCGGGTATAGCGCAAGCCGGCGGCCTGATCGATGTCGAAGGAGACGTCGATCGGGTCCATCGTGACGATGGTGGCCAGCAACGTGGCGCTGCTGGACTCGCCGCCGGCCACGAGGTTGCCGGGGCTGACAAGGTGCCGGCCGATGCGGCCGCCGAACGGGGCCCGCACATCGGTGAATTCGAGATCCAGCCGGGCCCGCAGCAGCGCGGCCTCGGCCTGGGTGACCTGCGCGCGGGCGGCTTCCAGCGCCTGCACGCGCTGCTCCAGATTGGCCTCCGATCCGGCGCGGTACTGCAACAGGCTCTTGGCGCGTTCGAATTCCCGCTCCGACAGGATGCGTTGCGAGCGGGCGCTGCTCAATCGTGCCTCGGTATCGGTGATCGCCGCCTCGAAGGGCCGCCGGTCGATGCGAAACAGCAGGTCGCCCGGGCGGACGATCTGCCCATCGGTGAAATTGACGGAATCGAGGTATCCGCTGACCCGGGCGCGCAGTTCGACGCGCTCGGTGCTGGCGATGCGGCCGGTGAACTCGTCCCAGTCGGTCACCTCGCGCCTTATCGGCGGCATGACGGAAACCGACGGCATCTCATCCGGCACGATCTCGGCCTCATGGCTGTCGCAGCCGGCGCAGGCCAGGACCAGGACCAGGAAGGCAGCCATCGTCGGCAGCCGCCGGACCGGGGCACGGCGCCCGGGGCGTAGCGGCGCCTCGAAGGCATCGGCAACCCTGCCATCAGTTGCGGCCACTGTTCTCTTGCCCATCAACTGGCCTCCACAGATCGGCTAAAGCTGGCCAGGTCGATGCACGGCGATGATCGGTCCAGCCATTCCGGAAGCCAGGGCAGCACCTCCCATTGATCGGGTGCCGGGCTTGCCGACCCATACCGATTGCGACCGGTGACCGGGTTATCGCGGCCAATGCCATAGCGGACCATCACGATGCCGGAAAGCATCATGTGGATTCCATGCAATTATCGTGCTTGCGCGATGGGTCGCATCGGCGCCGGCCGATGTCACCGCGATGCGCCGTAACGCCTGCGGGACGGGCAGCCGTCCCCGGTGCAAAACCCCCGAAGCTCGCCGCGCACCCTATCCACCGATTGAGTGGGCGTATGAAGCAGCGGCCTCCGTCCAGGACATCCGCGGCGTCGCGTCGCAACGGCCGCCGGAAGTGGTCGCCCTATGCCGATGAACTGCCGGTAACCTGCCGGACCGGCAGCGCTACCGGAGGGTCGGGTTCACCCCCCGGCGCCGTGGCCCGTGGTCAGCCCCGTTGCACCCAGGGCGTCCGCTGCCAGAGGCCCCGGTAATCCGCCTCCTGCCGCCGCAGCCGGGCGAACCAGGCATCGCCGGGCTCATAGGCCGGCTCGGTGAAGCGCGCTTCCAGGGCCTTGATGAATTCCGGGTCGCGGGCGATCTCCGCCGTGGCTTCCCGGATTCGCGCCAGGATCGCCGGCGGCACCCCAGCCGGCGCCACGACGCCGCGCTCGGAGGCCATCTGCACCGGGAAACCCAGCTCCAGCAGCGTCGGCACGTCCCGGCCGAAGCGGCTGCGCACCGCGCCCGCCTGCGCCAGGATGCGGAAGCCCTCCGGCGCCGCCGTCACCGCGCCGAGATTCAGCCCCATCAGGTCGACCTGCTTGCCCAGCACCGCGGTACGCAATTGCGGGTCGCCCTGGAACACCACATGGGTCAGCCGCACATTCGCCGCCTCCTGCAGCAGCACCAGTTGCAGATGGTCGTCGGTGCCGATGCCGGGGGAGGCGAAGGTGATCGTCTCCGGCGCCGCGCGGGCCCGGTCGATCACGTCCTGCAAGGTCTTGAAGGGCCCGTTCGCCTGCGCGGTGATGGCGCTTGGATCCGTCACGAGATTGGCGATCGGGGCGAAATCCTCGAGCTTGAACTGCGACGGGCGCTCGATCGGGATGGTCAGCAGGCCGGGGTAATTGGTCGTGCCCAGCGTATGCCCATCCGGCCGTGCCCGGGCCACGACACCCAGCGCCAGCTCGCCGCCCGCGCCGGGGCGGTTGGTGACGACGATGGTGCCGCCCAGCTTCTGCTCAAGGAACCGCCCATAGGTCCGCGCATCCAGATCGGTGCCGCCGCCGGCGGTGAAGCCGACGATGATCTCGATCGGCCGCTCGGGAAAGCGTGCGGTCTGGGCCAGCGCCGGGGCAATGGCAGGCGCCGCCAAAGCCACGCTTAGCAGGCCGCGACGGGATGCGATCAGGCCGTGGCGCAACCGATCCGGCCCGCTCATGCGCCCTTTCCCTCATTGCCCTCGCGCCAGGCGATCAGCCGGCGCAGCCCTTCCCGCATATCCACCTGCGGGGTCCAGCCGATGGCCGCCGCCGCCGCCTCATGCGCGATGCGGAATGCGCCGCCCGAGGTCAGCCGCACCTTCCCCGGTTCGTCGCCGATGAATTCGGGCTTCGCCCCGCCGCCGAGCAGCTCCGTCACCAGCTCCACCAGTTGCAGGGTCGTCACCGGCTCGGGACCGGAGGTGTTCACCGCGACATCCGTCGCCGCGCTCTCGAAGGCCATGCGGTTGGCCCGGGCGAGGTCGCCGACATAGACGAAGTGCTTGGTCTCCGACCCGTCGCCGAAGACCTGCGGCGCCTCGCCGCGCTTCACCTTGTCGATGGTCTCGATGATGTAGAGCGCATTCGCCGCGCGGTAATGCTGCCGCTCCCCGTACACGGTGGAGTAGCGCAGCACGACGTAGTCCTGGCCCCACTTGCGGTAGGCATCGCGGCAGAGCTGCTCGCCGATGATCTTGCTGGCGCCGTACATGATGGCGGCCGGCGGGGCACCGACGCTGTGGAAGGGCGTGCTCTCCACCAACTCGCCCGCCACGCCCGGCCCATAGCCGTAGGTGGCGTTGGAGGAAGCGAAGACGACCTTCCGCACCTGATTCGCCCGGCAGGCCTCCAGCGCGTTCTGCACGCCGCGGATATTCACATCGAGCCCGCTCCAGGCATCACGGTCCATGGACAGCGTCATATAGGCCGCGAGTTGCAGCACCCCGGCCGCGCCTTCGGTGACGCGCAGCAGATCCGCCATCCGCATCACGTCGCCACGCACCAGCTTGAGGCGCGGATGGTCCTTCAGATGAGCGATGGCGGCTTCGGAGCCGAAGGCGAAATTATCGAACAGCACCACTTCGGCGGCGCCATGGTCCAGCAGCTCCCCGGCGGTGGCGGAACCCACCAGGCTGGCTCCGCCGACGATGACAAAGCGGTTGCCGGCGATAGGGACGGATGCGGCCATGCGGTTTCAACTCCCGGGGTTCGTTGCCCGCATCCAAGCGCCTCCCGCGCTCCAGGCCAAGGGGCAGCGACCGATTATCCACGCGCCCCGCGTGGCGACTGGTCCGCCAGCTTGCGCCTGGGCGGCGATGGTGGCCGGGCCGGCGGCAGCGGCAAGGCTTCGCAATTCAGACACAACCCGATGTGTTCCAGCATGGCACGCGGCTGCGGCCGATCCGCCACGCTGGCCCAGGCGGCGGCGACCAGCAGCGCCACCACCAGCGGCTCGAAGGCCGATCCCGTCCGGCAGATCGGCAGCGCCCAGGTGCCCTTGAAGGGCCAGGATAGCCGCAGCCCACCGGGCGTCAGCAGATCGCCGAACAGATGGCTGAGGTAGCCGACCACCACCGGCGCCGCGACCGCCGCCGGCACGGCCTGATGCCGCAGCACCCACCAGCAGGCCACCACCGCCAGCAGCGAATGGGTGATGCCGCGATGGCCGAAGACGCCGGCCACCACGTCGGAGACCGGCCGCAGCCGCTTGCCGACCCAGGATTTCGGGTGATCCACGTCGGGCAGCAGGCCGCCGAGAACCGCCAGGCCCAGGGCCAGCGGCTCCAGCGCCGGCTGGCCGAAATACGGCGCCGCAGCCATCCAGGCCGCGGCACCCAGGGCAACATGGGAGCCCGCCATCATGGCGTGCGGAATCCTGTCCGAGAGGGCTGGAACGAAGCCTTAAGAATCCAACCTAACCATCGGATTGTCCATCGTTTTCGCGCAAATGATACGAGGCTGGGGCAGGTTGATGCCGATCGCCATCGAATCACCGCCGCGCCGGTCATCCCGGCTGCCGTCGCCGTGGCGGCAGGACACCGTCAGCTCAAGTCAGGGCCAGCGCCGCCAGGAAGCGCTCGGCGGCCAGCTCCGGCGGCCAGGGGCGCCAGGCCTCGCCGCCATAGATCGGCACCAACGGGTCCAGTTCCATGACCCCGGCGCGGATGCCGAGCGTCCCGCGCACCTCCGCCCGGGTCCAGCCGGCGACATGTACCGCCTCGGCCGCCGCCATGGCGATATCGCAGGATTTATGGGCGCGCTTGTCGTCCGGAGTCCAAGGCGGCAGGCCGTACCGCAGGGCGACGACATCCTGCAGGCGGGATTGCAAAGCGGCGAAGCCGGGGCCGAGGAAGGGCTTCAGCGGCGAGATGCAGTCGAAGTTGATGAGCCCTTCCTCGGCATCGTGCAGCAACTCCCGCCGCGCGTGGTCGAGGGACAGCTCGCCGCGCGCCCGGCGCAGCGCGAGCACCGCCAGCGAGTGCTGCGCGACCGAAAGCGGCGCGCCGGGCCAGATGGAATGGCCGCCCCAGCGGAAGGTGCGGGACAGGCCGATAGCCAGATCCTCCTCCGACCAGTCGAAGGGGGTGGGGGCGAGCAGGTCCAGCCGGCGCCCGGAGGGAAGCCGGATCCAGGCGCGCGGCTCTGGCATGCGCGGCTCTGGCATGGATCACTCCCGCATGGGTCAGAAGCGCGGCTCGGTGATGTCGAATTCCTGCATGACCTCGAGATCCTCGGTGAACCAGGCCCTGATGCCGGCGCGGCGCTGGCCGATAAATTCCGGCCGTCCGGCGGCATCCAGCCGCATGGTCAGGTCATGGCCGGGAATCAGCAGCGTGCCGGGCACCTGCCGCCACAGCGCCCAGATGCGGTCGAGGCTGGACCGGCTGGCGGCGGCATCCATGGTCATGTCGGTGGCCAGCGAGAGCATCTCGGCGCGGTTCTTCGCGGCATCGCCGCTGAACACCACCGGGACCTCGTTGCCTTCCAGCCGGTAGACCAGGCAGCCGGGGGTATGGCCGGGGCAGAGATGGGCGGTGAAGCCATCCAGGAAGGCCTCGCCATCCTCCAGCAGGTGCAGCTTCGGGTGCTTCGCCAGATCCGCCACGTAAAGCTCGGGCAGCGGGTTGAAGCCGACCGGGACCTGGGTCGCCCAATCCATCTCCACCCGGCCGATCCAGATCTCGGCATTGGGGAAGAGCGTGTAATTCACCGAATGATCCCAATGGGCATGGGTCAGCACCACATCGGTGACGCTCTCGGGTGCCACGCCGGCGGCCGCCAGTTGCTTGCCGAATTCGGGGCGCACGGCGAAGGCGCCGACATCGATCAGGATGGTGCGGACGCCGGCCTTCCCGCCTGGCCCGCGCAGCAGGGCGATGGTGCTCCAGCCCAGCCCCCCGTGGCAGAGCGACTTGCCCGGATAGCCCTGGATCAGCACATCGATCCGATACATGGCGCGTCCCTTCCTTGGTTGGCGCCAGCCTCGGGTCGCCGACCTCTCACGTCAATCGGCGGGGCTCAGCCGGCGAGCAGGCGCTTCAGCTTCCGCACCGCGCTGTCCGGCGTGGTGAAGACCGGCCGGCCGGTCGCCTCGGCCACCAGCGGGGCGGCGCGGGCCAGGCTGAATTGGGCCAGGGCCACGACATCGCAGCCGGCCAGGGCCTTGGCCGCCTCCGCCGCCAGCCGGTCGTGCTCGGCCGTGTCGCCACGGTCGAGCGCCGCCAGCGAGCCCACCGCCAGGCAGGGCACCAGGGTCACGTCGTCGGGGAATTCGGCCGGCATGGTATCCAGCGTCGGCTGGAAACTGGCCAGCAGGCCGATGGTCGGGCGACGCCCGGGGACACCAGTCGGGCTTCGCCCGGGGCCAGCAATGCGACGTGCCTCGGCGACCACCTCCTCGATCATCGCCTCGTTCGGCTTCAACACCGGCATCCCGGTATGCGCCCCGGCCACCGCATCGATGCAGGGGCCGAAGGCGGAGCAGGTGAACAGGATGCCGGCCGCCCCGGTGCCGGCGGCATAGGCCGACAGCGTCAGGAAGCGCTCCGTCATTGCCTGGTCCAGCTTGCCCTGCCGGGCCAGATCGGCCGAGAGGCTGTCGTCCAGCAGGTTCATCAGCACCGCCTCCGGCCAGCCGCGGGCGAAGGCGGCCTCGATCGGCGGCGGCGAATGGCGAAGCGCATGGATCAGCGCGATACGCATGGCCGGCTAACCCTTCACGCAGCGCCGCAGCGCGGAGAGGAATTCGTTGCAGCCAGGGAACACGATCTCATCCGGCCCGCGCCGCTCGACCCGCAGCACGTTGGGATTGCCGTCGCAGCCGAAGCCGATGTCCGGCGGCAGGCGGGAGCCGAGCGGGCCGCCGATCGGCGCCATCGGGGTGAAGCGGAATTCCAGGCCATTGGGCTGCAGCGCCACCGTCTCGATGGTGCGCTGCCGATAGGCGGTATCCAGTGCCGCCGCCCGCATCACGATATCGCGGGTGAAGATGACCGTCGGGCTGCCGAAACAGGCGGGGGTATCCCAGTCGTTCGGCGGATATTGGCCACCGGTCCAGACGCCGAACACCCATTCATGCGGCGGCCCTTGGGGCGTCAACTGGGGCACCCCCTGGGGTGCTCCCTGGGGAGCCCCCTGGCGCGGCTGGGCCTCGGCGAGGCGCGCGGCAACGAAAGGCGCGGCCAATGGCAGCGTGAGAAGCAGGGCCCGACGCCGCATGCGAAATCCTCCGGTGGTGGTCGGGAGGGTTTTAACGCCCTTGCCGGCCGAAGCCCATGGGCGGCGGCCATGGCGCCGAAAGCGCAGCGGTCATTCCGTCAGTAGGGTATCATCCGCCGTGCGGAATAATGGAGAGGCTTGCGTGGCGACCATGGAACGACTGCTGCCCGGCGATCCCGCGCCCTGGTTCGTCGCGCCCAGCGCCACCACCCCACGCTACAGCTTCGCCTCGGTCGCCGGGCGTTACATCCTGCTGCTGTTCCCCGGCCCGGCCGAACGGCCGGAGGCCGCGGCGGCCCTGGCCAGCCTCGCCGCGGCCCGCGCGGAGGGGGTGCTGGACGATGTCAATGCCGCCGGCTTCGTCATCGCCCTCGACCCCGATCCGGCCCGGGCGCCGCGCGAGGCGATCCCCGGCCTGCGGGTCCTGTTCGACCGGGACCTCGCCATCAGCCGGGCCTATGGCGCGACGCAGCCGGACCCAGCGAGCGGCCGCACCCGCTACCTCCCGCTGGCCATGCTGCTGGACCCCCTGCTGCGGGTCATCGCCACCGCCCCGATGGCGCAATTGCCAGCGCTGGTCGCGTTGCTGCGGCGGCTGCCCCCTGCCCCGCTGCATGCCGGTCAGGAAAGCCCCGCCCCCGTTCTGCTGCTGCCCCGGGTCTTCGAGCCCGACCTCTGCCGCCACCTGATCGAGCAGTACCAGGCCATGGGCGGCACCGAGAGCGGCTTCATGGTCGAGCGGGATGGCAAGACCATCGGCACCCTGGACCCCGGGCACAAGCGCCGGAAGGACATGATCATCGCGGACGAGCCGACCCAGGCCGCCGTCCGGCTGCGCATCACCCGGCGGATCCTGCCGGAGATCCGCAAGGCCTTCCAATTCCAGGCGACCCGCATCGAACGCTTCATCGTCGCCTGCTACGACGCAGCCGATGGCGGCCATTTCCGCGCGCACCGCGACAATACCACGCCGGGCACGGCGCATCGGCGCTTCGCGGTAACCATCAACCTCAACGACGGTTTCGACGGCGGCGCGCTGTGGTTCCCCGAGTTCAGCCAGCGGCGCTTCCGCCCGCCGATCGGCGGTGCCGCGGTCTTTTCCTGCTCGCTGCTGCATGAGGCGACGCCGGTGACCCGCGGTACCCGCTACGCCACTCTGCCCTTCCTGTACGACGACGCGGCGGCGGCGCTGCGGGAGGCCAACCAAGCCAGCTTCGCCCCATAGCGCTGGAACGCTGGAGCCCCGGAACATGATCCCCTGCGGCGGTACGCTCGGACACCGGCGCCAGATTCCCTGGCTGCCCGAAGCGCCGTAGCATGCGGCCGCAGCAACGGGAGCGAGACGGGCATGACCAATACAGCGCCAGGAACCAAAACAGCGCCAGGACAGGCGGCGGTGATCGGCTTCGGGCTGATGGGCTGCGATATCGCGGCGATCTTCCTCGCCGGCGGCTGGCGGGTGACGGCGGTGGAGCCGGACCGGGCGAGCTGGCCCGCCCGGCTGGACCGCGTCGCCGCCTCGCTCGGCCAATTGGGTGCGGCGCCCGGCCGGGTCGAGGCGCTGGACCTGGTGGCGCGGCTGGAGGATGTCGGCTTCGCCGGCCAGGATGTGGTGGTGGAGGCGGTGCCGGAACGGCTCGACCTCAAGCGCGCCGTCTTCGCCGCGCTGGATACGCTGGTGCCGCCCGGCGTGCCGATCGCCAGCAATGCCTCCGGCTTCCGCATCACCGATATCGCCGAGGGCTGCGCGACGCGGGCGCGGATGGCGAACCTGCATTTCTTCCTCCCCGCGCATCTGGTCCCCGGCGTGGAGGTGGTGCGCGGCGAATACACCGATCAGGCAGTCTGCGACCGGCTGGCGGAAATCATGGAAAACCTCGGCCGCGTCGCCATCCGGGTGGCGCGGGACGTGCCGGGGTTCCTGGCCAACCGCATCCAGCATGCGATGGTGCGCGAGGCCTTCAACGCCATCGACGAGGGGCTGGCAAGCCCGGAGGATGTGGACAAGGCGGTCCGCTACACCTTCGGCATGCGGATCATGGGTGCCGGGCCGATCCTGCAGAAGGAACTGGCCGGGCTCGAGACCCAGCTCGCGGCGGCGGCGACGATCTATCCCAGCCTGACCACGCGGGACACGCCGAGCCCGACCCTGGCCAGGCTGGTCGCCGAGGGGAAGCTCGGCGCCAAGACCGGCGAGGGCTTCTGGCACTGGACGCCGGAAAGCACCGCGGCGGCCAAGGCGAAATACGAGGCGATGCTGCTGGCGGCACTGGCCCTGCTGCGGGCCGAGATGTAGCGGCGCGCGGCTTGCAGGGGTGAGGCCGATCCATCCCGCGCCCTATCCCCCTGCCCGCTTCCGAGGAGATTCCGTGCCCATGCACCGCCGCACCCTGATGACGACCGCCGGCGCCGCCCTGGCCGCCACCCTTGCGGCCCCGGCCCGCCTGCGGGCGCAATCAGCCACGACCCTGCGCTTCACGCCGCAGCAGGATCTGGTGACGCTCGATCCGGTCACCACCACCGCCTATATCAGCCGCAACCATGGCTACATGGTCTTCGACACGCTCTACGGCATGGACGGCAGCTACCAGGCGACGCCGCAGATGGTCGATGGGCATACCATCGACGACGATGGCAAGCTCTGGACCCTGACCCTGCGCGAGGGCCTGCGCTGGCACGATGGCGAGAAGGTCCTGGCCCGCGACTGCGTCGCCAGCATCCGCCGCTGGGCGAAACGCGACCCCTTCGGCGCGACGCTGCTGGAGGTGACGGACGAGCTTTCCGCGCCCGACGACCGCACCATCCGCTTCCGCCTGAAGCGGCCCTTCCCGCTGCTGCCGATCGCTCTCGGCAAGGCCTCGGTGCCGGTCTGCGCGATGATGCCGGAACGCCTGGCCAATACCGATCCCTTCCGCCAGGTGCCGGAGATGATCGGCAGCGGCCCCTTCCGCTTCAAGGCGGATGAGCGCGTGCCGGGCTCGCAGAACGTCTATACGAAGTTTGAAGGCTATGTGCCGCGGCGCGACGGCACGCTGTCCTGGACCTCCGGCCCCAAGGTGGTGCATTTCGACCGGGTCGAATGGAAGACCATGCCGGATAGCGGGACGGCGACCAATGCGCTGATCGCCGGCGAGCAGGACTGGCAGGAATACGGCTACCACAATTTGCTGTCGCTGCTGCGGCGGTCGCGCAACATCCGGCTGCGGGTGCTGGATGCCTCGGGCTTCGTCAGCATGGTGCGGCTGAACCATTTGCAGGCGCCGTTCAACAACCCCGCCATCCGCCGCGCGCTCTGGGGCGCGATCGACCAGACCGCCATCATGCAGGCGCTGGTCGGGCCGGCCGAGACCAGCCTGTTCAACGTGCCGCTCGGCTTTTTCGGGTATGGCACGCCGATGGCCTCGACCGCCGGGCTGGAGCCGCTGACCGGGCCGCGCGACTACGACAAGGTGAAGGCCGATCTGCGCGCGGCCGGCTACAAGGGCGAGCCGGTGCTGCTGATGATCCCCTCCACCTCCGAGCCCAATGCCGTCGCCGGTGCCGTGGTGGAGGACCAGTTCCGCCGCGCCGGCCTGAACGTCGAGAACTACACCGTCGAGTTCAACGCCATGCTGCAACGACGCAACCGCCGCGGGCCCGTGGCGGATGGCGGCTGGAGCGCCTTCGTCACCAATTGGGCGGGGACGGATTGGCTGAACCCGGCCGGCCATATCGCGCTGCGCGGCAACGGCGAGGCGGGCTATGCCGGCTGGGCCAGCATGCCGAAGATCGAGGCGCTGCGGGAGGATTGGTTCGCCGCGCCCGACCTCCCGGCGCAGCAGGCCATCTGCCGCGACATCCAGCTCGAGGCGATGCGGGAGGTGCCCTATTACCCGCTCGGCCATTACCTGCAACCCACGGCGCATCGGACCAGCCTGACCGGCATCCTCGATGGCTTCGCCACCTTCTGGAACGTGAGGCGCACATGACCAACACGCAGCAGCGCGAGACTGCCCCAAGGGAGACGGCCCCAAGGGAGACCGCCCCAAGGGAGACCGCCCTAACCTGGATCGCCGCCAACGAGGCGCGGCTCTCGGCCTTCAACGCCGGCATCTGGGCGCATGCCGAGCCGGCCTGGCGGGAATACCGCTCGGCCCGCGACTACGTGGAACTGCTGCGGGCCGAGGGCTTCGCGGTGGAGGCAGGCTCGGGCGGCATGCCGACCGCCTTCGTCGCGCAATGGAGCAACGGCGCGGGACCGACGCTCGCCAGCTTCGCCGAATACGATGCGGTGCCGGGCAATTCGCAGCAGGCGGTGCCCTATCCGGCGCCGCGTGCCGGGCTGCACCCCTATGCGGCCGGGCATACCGACCCGCATTCGGTGCTGGGCACCGCGGCGCTGGCCGCCGTGCTCGGGGCCAAGGCGGCGATGCAGGCGCATGGCGTGCCCGGCACTTTGAAACTGTTCGGCGAGCCGGCGGAGAAGGTCTGCGGCTCCAAGCCGATCCACGCCGCCAAGGGCTATTACGACGGGCTCGATGCCGCCGTGGTCTGGCACCCCTGGCCTTCGAACACCGTCACCAGCGACACCCATTTCGGCGCCTATTGGAGTGCGGTGATCTCCTTCGAGGCGCATTCGCCGGAAAGCTGGATCGACCCGACCCTGGTGCCGATCGAGGGCGCCCATGCCGCGGCCCGCAGTCCCGGCGCGCTGGATGCGCTCTGCCTGATGTACACCACGACGAAGTACACCAAGGAGGCGATGTTCCCGCATGCCGGCTCCTGGACGCTGAACGAGTTCGTCCTCGGCGATGGCGGCGCGACCTCGGACAACCTGCCGCCGCGCTTCGCCCAGATCCAGTATTCCTGGCGGTCCTCCTCGCTCGGCATCCAGGAACAGATCTGGCGGGTGCTGGCCAACAACGCCCGCCATGTCGCGGCGATGACCGGCTGCCGCGCCTTCGTCCGCTGGGTGACCAAGACCCGGGTCGGCGTGCCGAACCAGGCGATGACCGACCTCACCTGGAAGAACCTCCAGGCGGTCGGCGCGCCGCGCTACCCGGAGGCGGCGCTGGAATTCGGCCGCGCCATGCAGCGCGAGCTGGGGCTGGAGCCGATGGCCGATCCCTTCATCGCCAGCGCCAGCGAGCTCACCCCGCCCGAGGCCTTCGAAGCGAAGCTGCGGGCCGGCCTGCCGTCCTGGCAGAAGCATCTCAGCGCCGACGACTATGTGGAATTCTGCTGGCACGCGCCGACGGTGCGGCTGCTGGCGGGGCGGCCAAGGCTGCGCCCGCCCACGCCGGGCTTCGCCTATCCGAACTGGACCTACAATGCCCTCGGCGGCCTGCCGGCGGCGATGGACCCAGGCATGTTCGTCGCGGCGAAGACCATGGCGCTGACCCTGGTCGACCTGGCGACGCAGCCGGCGGTGCTGGCGGCGGCGCAGGCGGAATTCCGTGCGCGGACCGGCGGCATCGGCGGCGAGGGCTGGGTCGGGCCGCTGCTGCCCGCGGATTTCGATCCGCCGGTCGATCTGCGCTGGCCGGAATACGTCAGCACCGCGCGCGGCGAGGAATGGTGCATCCCGACCCCGCATGCCGGGACCGGCGCGGGGGAGCCGCTGTAGCCCGCTACAGGCTGGCGGCGATGGTGAAGCGCAGCGCCAGCGGCTCGGCCGGGTGGAAGTGGCGGTCCTCCACCCCGGCGGCGGGCTCGCCCGGCAGGCGCGAGGCGTAGAAATAGTCGATCTGGCTCGCCTTCGTGTCGAACAGGTTGAAGGCATCGAGCTGCATCCGCAGCCCATTGGCGAAGCGATACCCCAGCCGCGCATTCACCAGCGCCGTCGCTCGGGTGCGCTGGCTGTTGTCCTCGGTCAAAGGCCGCGCACCGAAGTAGCGCAACCGGGTCGCGCCGAACCAGCCGATGCCCTCATCCAACGTCACCCCGGCGGCCAGCACCAGATTGGGTGCGCCGGGGATGTAGCGGCCGGCCGGGTCGGCCTCGGTGAAGCGGGCCCGCGTCGCCGCCACGTCGAAATCGAAGGCCAGCCCTGGCCGCGGCTGCCAGCGGTTGGTCCATTCCACGCCGATGCGCCGGCTGGCCCGGCTCGCCTCGGTCGTCCCGGCATCGCCGAGGAACAGGATCTCGGAGCCCAGGGTCAGCACGAAGGCCGCCAGGCGCGATTCCAACCCCGGCACCAGCCGGGTCGCCAGCCCCACTTCGGCACCCCGCGCCCGCACCAGCAGCGGCACGCGGGTCAGCGGCGTCAGCCGGTCGGTCGGGTCGACCCGGATGGTCGCGCCGCGCAGGTCATTGCTATGAAAGCCAGTGCCGGCATTGACGAAGAATTCCGTGCTGGCCCAAGGCCCCAGCACCAGCCCGGCCTTGGGGCTGGCGATCCATTCCCCGGCCGCGCCGGAATTCTCCGCGGTATCGCTGCTGACCCGGCCGCCGACCCAATCGCCCCGTACCCCGCCGGTCAGCCGCAGCCACTCCACCGGCCGCCAGGTGGTATCGGTGAAGATGCCAACATTGTCCTGGCGCACCACGTCGTTCCGCACCGTGGACAGCGGCGTGCGCGCCGCCGTGCGGGTCAGCGCCAGCCGGATGTCGTCGTGCCGGGTCTGGACGCCGAAGCGGGTTTCGGCCGGTCGGCCGGCCAGGGTCCAGGGCAGGCTCTGGACGATCTCGCCACCCAGGATCCAGCGGCGGTCGGCCTGGGCGAATTGGTCGCCGTTGACCGGATCGTCGAGGAAGTAGGTGAAGTTGTTATACAGGTCGAGCGTCGAGCGGATGGCATAGGCGCTGATGCGGGTGGTGCCGGATTCGCCGGTCCGCGCCCAGCGGCCGGACAGGCTGGTGCGCGTCGCCCGCCCGCCATCCGTCGGATCGATCGTGCCCAGGCGGTCCACCAGCCCGGCCGAGACCGCCCGTGCCGGCACCTGGTCGGTCGCGTCCCAACGCCCGGTATAGGCCATGGCGGTAAGGGAAAAGCCGTCCTCCGTCGTGCCATCGGTGTAGCGCAGCAGGCCGTTCAGCCGGCGCAGGGTATCGCCGCGGCGCCAGGGGCCGTCATAGGTGGCGATTTCCCCGGCCGCGAGCAGCACGCCATTGCCCAGCCGGGTCGAGCCGGCGGCCACGCCCCGCCAATAGCCGAAGCTGCCCACCGTCGCCTGCACGAAGGGGCGTTCCAGGCTGTCGGCCAGATCCAGGCGCAGCGATCCGGCGGTGGCGAAATCCCCCTCATCGGCGAAATAGGGACCCTTGCGGACGCGCAGCCCGCCCAGCGCCTCGGGGATCAGGAAATTCAGGTCGGCATAGCCCTGGCCATGCGCATGGGTCCGCATGTTGACCGGCATGCCATCCACGCTGATCGCCAGATCCGTGCCGTGGTCGAGGTTGAAGCCACGCAAAAAATACTGGTTCGCCTTCCCCTCGCCGCTGTGCTGGGTGACGATCAACCCGGGCGCGGCTTCCAGCGCCTCGCCGATGCGGGCGATGGGGCGGGCGGCGAGTTGCCCGGCATCGAGCCGGACCTCGCTGGCGGCGGCGGATGGTGCGGCGGGGGCGGTGACCACGAGAGGCGGCAGCGAGGCTTCCTGGGCCATGACCCTGCAGGCGCCCATCGCCCAGAGCGCCACGGCGGCGCGGATGACCCGGGACGGCAAGGCCAGGACCTCATACGAACGTATGAAATCCTCACACGAACAAGGCAAAGCTGGCAAGCTGTGCGGCACCGCCGGCAGGCTATCCCTATAAGGCCGAGCCCTGCCGCCGCGTGCATCTGGCCTCGGTGCCGCCGCTCCTTCAGCGGCGGCACCTCATCCCGACCTCAGGCATGACCGATCGGCCCGAACGCATCCTGGTTGGTTGCCATGACCACCGCCGCGAAAAGCCGGAGGGCATCCGGGCCGCCACGGTCGTTCAAGGTTCCATGTTCCATTTCCAGCGCGAGCAGCCGGGCGTGTTCCGCCAGGGTTTCCGCGGCATGGCGCAGCGCTTCGCGGGACAGGGCAAGCTGGAAGTCGTCGGTCAGCAGATTCCAATCGGCAGGGGGCATGGGGATATCTTCCCTCGCGCCGTCCTGGCGAACATAGGTCTCATCCGCCCGGTGGCGGCAGCCGCATCATGGCCCAGCGGGGTTAACAGCGGCTTGCCGCGCTGCCTCAGGCAATGTCCTCCCTCAGGCAAAGTGCAGCCGGGCTATTCCCAGCAGGTCGAAATCCGCCTCGACCTCGCCCGGCCCTTCGAGCACGCCATCCAGCCAGATCGGCGGCGTCACCGAACCCAGCCAGACCACCTGCCCTGCCTTCAGCCCGCCGAAGGCCGCCGCCCCACCGGACCCCGCCAGCCAGGCCAGGGCCTCCAGCGGGTGGCCCAGCAGATCCCGCCCATGGCCGGCGCCAACCACCTTGCCGCCGATGCGGAATTCGCCCCGCGCCGCGCCCAGGTCGAGCGCCCGCCAATCCGCGACCGGCGTCCCCAGCACGCCCGAGGCATGGAAAACCTGATCGGCAATGAGTGTCGGCGTCCCCAGGGTGGCCAGGTCGCCGTATCGCTTCTCGACGATCTCGATCGCCGGGAAGACCTCGGCCACCGCCGCCGCCGCCTGTTCCCGGGTGCAGGGGCCGCAGGGCAGGTCGCGGCCCAGCCGGACGCCGATCTCGCATTCGACGCCGGGATTGAGGAAGTCCGCCCGGCGGAACACCGTCCCGCTGGCATTCACCGAAGATCGCGGCACGAAGCCCGCCGCCGGCCCGGCAAGGCCCAGGTAATCCTGCATCTGCTTGGTCGTCGCGCCGATCTTGAAGCCGGCCGGCGGCACCGCGCCGAGCGCCTCGGCGACCTCCCGCTGCACCGCGTACCCGGTGGCGATATCCTGCGGCGCGTCGCCACCGAGCGGCGCCAGAAGCCGCTTGGCCCGGCGGGCGGCGAGGATGGTGTCTGCGGCAGCACTCATCGGTGTTCTCCCCGGACCAGCTCGTACAACGCCACCGCGGCGGCGGCCGAAACATTCAGGCTCTCCATCTCCGGCGCGATCGGCAGCCGGGACAGCTCGTCGCAATTCTCCCGCGTGAGGCGGCGCATCCCGTCCCCCTCCGCCCCCAGCACCAGCGCCACCCGGCGGCCACCGAGCCCGGCCTGGGTCTGCGCCAGGGTCACCGGCGCCGCGCCATCGAGCCCGACCACCCAGAGCCCGGCCTTCTTCAACTCATCCAGCGCGCGTGACAGGTTCACCACCCGCACCACCGGCACGATCTCGAGCGCGCCCGAGGCCGCCCGCGCCAGCGCGCCCGTCTCCGGCGGCGCATGGCGGTCCTGCATCACCAGCGCGCTGGCACCGAAGGCGGCGGCCGAGCGGAGGATGGCGCCGATGTTGCGCGGGTCGGTCACCTGGTCGAGCACCAGCACCGGGCCCTCGCCATTCTCCACCGCGCGGTCGAGCGTCAGGTTGGGCAGCGGCTCGACCAGGAGGGCGGCGCCCTGATGGACGGAATCCTCGGGCAGGAAGGTGCCGAAGCGGTGCCGGTCGGCCCGTTCCGGCGCGATCCGCCAGATCGGCTCGCCCTTGGGCACCCCTTCGGTGCGCGGCAGGCCGGCGGCGAGCGTCGCCTCCGCCTCCTCGGTCACCAGCAGGCGCTTCAGCCGCCGGGCGGGATTGGCCAGGGCGGCGGCCACCGCATGCAGGCCGTGCAGCCAGACACCGCCGGCGCCGCCGCGCTGCTCCGGCATCGGTGGTCGGCGGGACGGGGCGGGGCTTGGCTGGTTCGATCGGCGCATGCGGTCATTTGGCGCGCGAACGGGGGCTTGTCCACTTGCCGCGATGCTTGGCCGGACTCAGCGCTCGCCGAGGCCCGGCCCGCTGAACACCCGCGTGGCCGCCCAGCTCACCACCGAGACCACGATGGCGCCGAGCAGCGCCGCGCCGAACCCATCCACCCGGAAGCCCGGCAGCAGCAGCGCGGTCAGCCCGAGCATCGCCGCGTTCACCACCAGCAGGAACAGCCCCAGGGTCACGATGGTCAACGGCAGCGAAAGCAGCACCAGCACCGGCCGCACCACCGCATTGACCAGCCCGAAGACCAGCGCCGCCAGCAGCAGCCGCAGCAGGCCCCGTACCTCGATCCCCGGCACCAGCTCGGTCGCCGCCCAAAGGGCGAAAGCCGTGATGAAAGTCCGCGCCCAGAAACCCATCCCACCGTCTCCGCAAATCATCCGGCCCGGCCTATGGTGCCGCCGCTGCCGGAGAACCGCGCGATTTCCGCTCCCCTGTCAACCACCGCCATAGCCGCCTTGGGCGACAGGGGCGCGACGCTCGCCGGCTGTGCCGCCCTGGCGCTCTGGGCCTTCCTGGCGCCGCTGGCGCGCATGGCCCAGCCGCTGCCGCCCTTGCTGCTGACGGCACTGGGCTTCGCCGCGGGCGGGCTGCTCGGCCTCGGCGTGGTCGCGGCACGCGGCCGGCTGGGGGCGCTGCGGCAACCGCCGCTGGCCTGGCTGCATGGGGTCGGCGGGCTGGCGGGCTTCCATGCGCTGTATTTCGCCGCCCTCGCCCTGGCGCCGCCGGTCGAGGCCAATCTGCTGAACTATACCTGGCCGCTGCTGATCGTGCTGCTCGCCGCGCCGCTGCGGGGCCTGCGGCTCGGGCCGCAGCGGCTGGCAGGTGTCGGGCTCGGCGCCCTGGGGGCGGCGCTGCTGCTCTCGGGCGGGGCCAGCTTTCCGGTGGCGGCGCTGGCGGGCTTCGCCTGCGCCATCGCCGCGGCCTTCACCTGGGCGCTGTATTCGGTGCTCGCCGCCCGCTTCGCCGGCGTGCCGACGGATGCGGTGGCGGGCTTCTGCCTGGTCTCGGCGGCGCTGGCCTTCGCCGCGCATCTGGCACTGGAGCCGGCGGCCGCGCTTGGCGCGCGGCAATGGCTGGCGGTGCTGCTGCTGGGCCTGGGGCCGATGGGGGCCGCCTTCTTTCTCTGGGATATCGGCATGAAGCGGGGCGACCCGCGCCTGCTCGGCACCCTGGGCTATGGCACGCCGGTCGCCTCCACCCTGCTGCTGGTGGCGCTGGGCGAGGGCCGGCTGAGCTGGCAGGTGCTGGCGGCGACGGCGCTGGTTGCCGGCGGCGGGCTGCTGGCGGCGCTGGCGCCCCGATACTGAAGCGGGGGTATTGAAGCGGAAGGGGGGCGCCTTGGACGATCCCGCTTCAGCTCCCGACCTTCAGCGTGCTGGTCAGACCGCGCAGGCAGGCGAGGATCGACAGCGGGGTGATCTTGCCGGTGCGCGGATTCGCCTCGCTCGGGACGTTCTCGATCGTCATCGTCAGCCGGGCGGAGGCCGCCTCGACCCGGATGGTATGGGTGTTGCGGGTGACGCCCGGGTCGCCCCAGATCTCCACCATGGTCCGCTCCGGCCCGATCCCGGCCAGGGCCAGGGCGGCGGCGACATTCACATTGGCCGGGAAACCGCGTGCCGCATCGAAGGCATTGCCCTTGAACACCAGGGTCGGCTTGGTCATGCCCAGCACGTCGATGCCGTGTTCGACCAGGTAGGGCGCGCCTTCCAGCCCGCGCGGCGGCTTGCGCGTCTCGATGGTCACGCTGGCCACCTCGCCCTCCGCCGCGGCGCGCACCGCATCGAGACCGAGCAGCGCGCCGGTCGGCACGATGATCCGCGCCCCGGTCTCCCGCGCCCGCGCCACCAGATGCATCCGCGGCAGCAGCGCCCCGACCGAGGAGGGGACGAATATCCGGCCACGCTCGATGGCAGCCTCGGCGATCGCCTCGAAGACCGCGGCAGGGGCGGCCTCGACGACCACATCCGCGTGTTCCGCCAGTTCCGCCAGGGAGACGAGCGCGGGCCTCGAGCGGAATCCGGCGATGGTCCGCCCGGCCTTCGCCTGGTCCCGCGCGGCGACGGCGGTGAGGCGCAGTCCCTCAACCCCAGCGTCCAGAGCCTGTGCGAGATGCGCGCCGATGGCCCCGAGCCCGCCGATCGCCACGGTGAGTGTTGCGGCCATGGGATTGTCTCCTGCATGCTGTCCCGGGGATGTAACCGATGCCCGGCGAGAGGGGAACCTTGGGCCGCTCCGCGCTTTAGGCGCAACGACCAGCTGCAATGCAGGTCCGAAACAGACCAAGGAGCCAGCCCATGACCGTTAGCCCCATGCTGCGCGGCCTCGCCGCCGCCGCGGTGCTGACCACGTTCGCCGCCTGCGATTCCACGCGTGATGGCACGCGCGGCAATCCGCCGAGCACCGCGACCCAGCGCGCCTATGACCGGGCGACGGGCAGCCCGGCGACGCCGGCCGACGGCACCCGCGGCAACCCGAGCGGCACCGCGGCCGAGCGGGCGCTTGACCGGGCCGCCGGCACCGATACCTCGGGCGCCTATCCGGCGCAGCGCGACGGTACCCGGGCCAATCCGCCCGGCACGGCGGCGGAGCGGGCCTACGACCGCGCTACCGGCTCGAACACCTCGGGCGCCAATCCGGCGAACCGCTAAGCGAAAACCAGGCGTCGCGGCACTGCCGCGACGCATTTCCCCTTAGACGCATGCGTCCAATGCCCTCATCGGTTCTTATTGGTCTAACCGATAGAAACGGATGGGGGCTCGGGGAAGGCCTTCCCCGATCCTGCTTCAGACCACCGGGCTACGCCCGCCGTCCACGTTGATCGCCGTCCCGGCGATATACCCGCCACCCTCGCTGCACAGGAACAGCGCCATGGCGGCGAATTCCTCCGGCTTGCCGTAGCGGCCCATCGGCAGCGCGGCGCCCAGCTTGCCCAGCCATTCCTCGTAGCTTTCGTTGGTCTTGCTCGCGGCATGGCGGCGGCGATGCTGGTCGCTGTCGATCAGCCCGACCAGCATGGCATTCACCAGGATGTTGTGCTTGGCGCCCTCGTTGGCCTGCACCTTGGTCAGCGCCATGCCGGCGGCGCGGGTGACGGCGGTGGGCGCGCCCTCGGCCGGCGGAGCCTTGGCGCCGGTGTTCAGCACGTTGATGATCCGGCCCCAGCGCCGCGCCTGCATCCCCGGCCAGACCAGCCGTCCCAGGCGGATGGCGGCGAACAGCTTGAGATCCAGATCGCTCTGCCACAGCGCGTCGGAAACTTCGAGGAAGGGCCCGCGCTGGCTGGTGCCGGCGTTGTTGATCAGGATATCGACCTTGCCGAGTTGCTGCTCGGTCGCGGCGAAGGCGGCCTGGCAGCCCTCGGCGGTGCCGATATCGGCACTGATGGCGGCGACCTTGGCGCCGGGCGCGGCGGCCTTGATCTCGGCCTCGGCGGCGGCGAGGGATTCGGTGCCGCGGGCGACGATGGCGACATCGCCGCCGGCCGCGGCGAAAGCCTTGGCCATGGCGAGGCCGAGGCCCTTCGAGCCGCCGGTGATGAGCGCGGCACGCCCTTTGACTGACAATTGCATGGATCGAGTTTCCTTCCCGGCCGGCCCGCCACACGGCGGCGCCGGCTGCCTTGGCCGCAGGCTAGGGCCAGATGTGGCGCCGGCCAAGCCAGCGCACGCATGTGGGACAAGCCAGCGCAGGCATGCGGGAAGGGGGGATGGGGCGACCTACGGGGCTCGAACCCGTGACATTCGGCTCCACAAGCCGACGCTCTGCCAGCTGAGCTAAGGCCGCCACTTAGGACCCCGCCGCGGTCTGGCACCGCGGCGGAGGCAGGGAATACGGCTACCCGGCGGCTGCCGTCAACTGTCGTCCGCCGCGCGCCTCCACCCAGCCCCGCAGCCGTTCCAGCGCGGCATCGATCACCGCCTCACCCTTGCAGAAGGCGAAGCGGGCATAGTGGTTCGGGGCGTCCTCGGAGGCATAGAAGGCGGTCACCGGAATGGCCGTCACCTTGGCCTCCTCGGTCATCGCCCGGCAGAAGGCCACGTCGTCGCCGTTGAAGCCCCAGGGGGCCACGACCGGCCGGAAATCCGTGGTGATGAAGTAGCTGCCCTGGGTCGGCAGCACGCCGAAGCCGAGTTCGGCCAGGCCCTTGGCCAGCCGGTCGCGCTTGGCCTCCAGCCCGGCGGCGAGGCCGGCGAAATAGGCGTCGTCCTTCAACAGCCCGACCGCCACCCCGCGCTGCAGGTTGGGCGGCGTGGTGAAGGTCAGGTTCTGGTGCGCCTTGGCGACATTGCCGGCCAGCGAGCGGTCGCAGGTGATGTAGCCCACCTTCCAGCCGGTCAGGCTGAAGGTCTTCCCCGCCGAGCCGATCCGCATGCAGCGCTCCCGCATGCCGGGCAGGGTCATCAGCGGAATATGCTTCCAGCCGTCGAAGGTCAGGTGCTCATAGACCTCGTCGCAGATCGCGTAGCAGTCGTGCTTGGCGACGAGGTCGGCGATGAAGGCCAGCTCGGCGCCCGTGAAGACCTTGCCGGTCGGGTTCATCGGGGAATTGAACAGGATGGCCTTGGTCTTCGGGCCGAAGGCGGCGGCCAGCTCGGCCCGTGGCAACTCCCATTTCGGCGGGCTGAGGCGGACCAGCTTCGGGATGGCGCCGAGCAGCTTCACCACCGGCAGATAGGTATCGTACAGCGGCTCGATCAGCACGCATTCGTCGCCCGGGTTCAGCACCGCCATCAGGCAGGCGGTGATCGCCTCGGTGGCGCCGGAGGTGACGATGACCTCGCCATTGGGGTCGGCCTCGATCCCATAGAACCGTTGGTTGTGGCTGGAGACCGCCTGGCGCAGCTCCAGCAGCCCGGTCATCGGCGGATATTGGTTGCGGTTGTCCTTGAGCGCCGCCGCGGCGGCCTCGATGACATCCTCCGGCCCCTCGTAGTCCGGGAAGCCCTGGCCGAGGTTGATCGCGCCATGCTGCACGGCCAGTGCCGACATCACCGTGAAGATGGTGGTCCCGGTCGCCGAGAGCAGATCATTCTGGGGCTTCATCCGCCCATACCCTTCCACGCATGCTTGGCCGGGCGCGGGGCGCCTGGCGTCACTTATCATACTCATCGCTGCCCAGCCGGCTACTGGCGAGGGCGCAAACGGCTTCTGCCGCATATTGAGGCAACATGCCGCCCCGAAAGGCGACCGCTAAGCTAAATCCATGGGAATCCCAGGCGACGGCCGATTGAACCCGTGGCACGGGGCGTGCAAAACACGCCAGGGACGGCGATGGTGCAACGGGTGCCCGCCGAGGGAAGCGCCAGGCCGGAAGCCTTATCGGACATCAGTGCAGGATCGGAGCCCCATCGCGGGATCGGCCATGGCAGGATCGACCGGGTAGGGGACCAACACGCTGGAACGCAAAGCGGAGCCGATGAAAAAGATCGAGGCCATCATCAAGCCCTTCAAGCTCGACGAAGTGAAGGATGCGCTGCACGAGATAGGGCTGCAGGGCCTGACCGTGGTCGAGGCCAAAGGCTTCGGACGCCAGAAGGGTCATACGGAATTGTACCGCGGCGCCGAATACGTGGTCGATTTCCTCCCCAAGGTGAAGATCGAGGTGGTCTGCACCGATGATCTCGTGGACCGCGCCGTCGAGGCGATCTCCCAGGCCGCCCGCACCGGCCGGATCGGCGACGGCAAGATCTTCATCTCGGAGATCCAGGAGGTGATCCGCATCCGCACCGGCGAACGGGGCGACGACGCGGTCTAGGACCAGGTTACCCCGATTGCGGATTTCGGCCCGGGGGATTACCGCCCAGGCCGGAATGGTGCATCAGGGGCAAGCATCAGCCGCCGCCGGGTTGCGCCCACGGCTGGCGGTCAGAAACCCGAGTGACACGCACCCAACCGTACGGGATTGCGCGCCGCTCGGGTCGCGCCATGGGCCCGGGGGGCCTGGCGTGACAGGGGGCATCGTGGGGAACCCGCAAGGGGTCCCGGGACCAGCAAGGGTACAGGATACATGGCAGACAAGGCAGCCGCCGTCTCCAAGGTCATGGAAATGATCAAGGAACACAGCGTCGAGTACGTGGACTTCCGCTTCACCGACCCGAAGGGCAAGTGGCAGCACACCGCGCAGCACGTCTCGACCGTGGACGAGGACAATTTCGTCGACGGCATCATGTTCGACGGCTCCTCGATCGCCGGCTGGAAGGCGATCAACGAGAGCGACATGATCCTCATGCCGGACCCGACGACGGCGGTCATGGACCCCTTCTCGGCCAAGCCGCAGATGATCCTGATCTGCGACATCATCGAGCCCTCTACCGGCCAGTTCTACGCCCGCGACCCGCGCGCCACCGCCAAGCTGGCCGAGGCCTATGTCGCCTCCTCCGGCGTCGGCGATACCGTGCTGGTGGGCGCCGAGGCCGAGTTCTTCATCTTCGACAGCGTGAAATTCGGCACGGGCGGCAATTTCGGCAGCTACCAGCTGGATAGCGTCGAAGGCCCCGGTTCGTCCTTGAAGGACTACCCGGAAGGCAACATGGGCCACCGCCCCGGCGTGAAGGGCGGCTACTTCCCGGTTCCGCCGGTGGATGGCGATGCCGACCTGCGCGCCGAGATGCTCTCGACCATGGGCGAGATGGGCCTGCCGATCGAGAAGCACCACCATGAGGTGGCGCAGTCGCAGCACGAGCTGGGCACCAAGTTCGGCAAGCTGACGACGATGGCCGACCAGATGCAGATCTACAAGTACTGCGTCCACAACGTGGCCCACAGCTACGGCAAGACCGCGACCTTCATGCCGAAGCCGATCTACGGCGACAACGGCTCGGGCATGCACACCCACCTGTCCATCTGGAAGGAAGGCAAGCCGCTGTTCGCCGGCAACGGCTACGCCGACCTGTCCGAGATGTGCATCTACGCCATCGGCGGCATCATCAAGCACGCCAAGGCGGTGAATGCCTTCACCAACCCCACGACCAACAGCTACAAGCGGCTGATCCCCGGCTTCGAGGCCCCCGTGCTGCTGGCCTATTCGGCCCGCAACCGCTCCGCCTCCTGCCGCATCCCCTACACCACCAGCCCGAAGGCCAAGCGCGTCGAGGTGCGGTTCCCGGATCCTTCCGCGAACCCCTATCTCGCCTATTCGGCCCTGGTGATGGCGGCGATGGACGGAATCAAGAACAAGATCCATCCCGGCGATCCGATGGACAAGGACCTGTACGACCTGCCCCCCGAGGAGCTGAAGGGCATCCCGACGGTCTGCGGCTCGCTGCGCGAAGCGCTCGGCGCCCTGGCCGCGGACCACGACTTCCTGCTGGAAGGCGGCGTTTTCTCGAAGGACCAGATCGAGAGCTACATCGAGCTGAAGTGGGCCGAGGTCTATCGCTTCGAGCACACCCCGCACCCGGTCGAGTTCGAGATGTACTACTCGGTCTGATCGGCATCCGCCGACAGGTTGAAGCCGGGCCAGGTCGTTCGCAACCTGGCCCGGTTTTTTTATGCCCAGGCCACACCGTGAAGGGAGGGGATGTGATGCCGGTGATCGATGCCCAGGTGCATGTCTACGAGCGCAACCACCCGGGCCGCCCCTGGGTCGACACCCTGGCCGGCCCGCCCGAGGTGACCGGCGAGGCGATGGTGGCCGCGATGGATGCGGTCGGCGTCGATGGCGCGCTGCTGGTTTCGGTCCATGCCATGTACCGCTACGACGCCAGCTACGCGGTGGCCGTGCATGCGGCGCATCCTGGCCGTTTCGCGCTGATCAAGCCGGTCGACCCGGCGGATGCCGCCGTCGCCGAGACCATCGCCGATTGGGCGGCGACGCCGGGCGCCGTCGCGGTCCGGGTGATGATGCGGTCCGAGGTTTCGACGGATCCCGCCGATCCGGGCCTCAACCGCGTGCTGGCCGCCGCCGGCCGGCATGGGCTGCCGGTCAATCTGCTGGCCCATGGCCGGCTGGACCAGGTGGCGCAGCTGGCGGCACGGCACCCCGCGACCCAGCTGGTGATCGACCATCTCGGCCTGCCGCAGCCCTTTCATCCGCCGGCCCCGCCACAGCCCTGGGCCGACCTGCCGAAGCTGCTGGAAGTGGCGGCCCGGCCCAACGTCGCGGTCAAGATCACCGGGGCCGCCACGCTCTCGCACGCGCCCTTCCCTTACGCCGATATCTGGGAGCCGCTCGGCCGCATCTTTGACGCCTATGGCCTCGACCGCTGCATCTGGGGCACCGACTGGACCCGGGCGGTCGCGCTGCTGAGCTATGCCGAGAGTGTCGAGGCCTTCCGCATCACCGACCGGCTTTCGGCGGAGGAGCGCGCCAGGCTGATGGGCGGGACCCTGCAGCGGATCTACCGCTGGGCCCCGACCTTGGCCTGAGCCGCAATGGCCTGAGCCGCAATGGCCTGAGCCTCAATAGCCTGAGCTTCATTGGCCTGATCCTCAATCCGCCCGGATCGCATTCTCCCGTACCACCTTGCCCCAGACCTCGACCTGCCGGTCGAGGAAGGCGGCCAGGGCTGGCGGGTCCGACAGCACCAGACGGGCCTGCTGGGTCTCCTCCATCATCGGCCGTGGCCGCGGCTCGGACAACGTCTCCCGCAAGGCGGCATTCATCCGCGCGACCAGCGGCGCCGGCGTGCCGGCCGGAGCGAATACTCCCCACCAGGCCTCCGCCTGCAAGCCGGGGAAGCCGGCCTCCTCCGCCGTTGCCACATCCGCCAGCCCCGGTAGCCGCTGCGGCCCGAATTGGGCGATGGCGCGCAGGCTGCCGCCGCTGATGTGCGGCGCCAGCAGCGCGGCGCTGCCGATCATCGCCTCGATATGCCCGGCGATGGTGTCGTTCACCGCCAGCCCACCGCCGCGATAGGCCAGATGCGGCATGCTGGTGCCGGTCCGTGCCTGCAGCAGCATCATCGTCAGATGCCCCAGCGTGCCATTGCCGGTCGACCCGTAGGAGACGGCATCCGGCCGCGCCTTGGCCGCCGCCACCAGTTCGGCGAGGTCGCGATACGGCTTGTCCGGCCGCACCGCGATGACATAGGGCGCGCCGCCGATCAGCATGACGGGGTCGAGGTCGCGGGTCAGATTGAAGGGCAGACCCGGCAACAGCGCCGGCATCACCGCATGGCTGTCGAAGGTCAACAGCCAGGTGAGCCCGTCCGGCGCCGCCTTGGCGACCGCATCGGTGCCGATCGACCCGGCCGCGCCGGAGCGGTTCTCCACCACTACCGGCTGGCCGAGGCGCTGCGTCAGGCCGGGCGAGACCAGCCGCGCCACCGCATCGGTGGAGCCGCCGGCGGCGAAGGGCACGATGATGCGGATGGGTCCGCCCGGCGGAACCAGAGGTGGGACCGACGGTTGGGCATGGGCGTGCGGGGCGAGCGCGGCACCGGCGAGGGCCAGCGCCAGGCGCCGCGAAAGACGTTGGTTCACGAAGCTTCTCCCGGAATGGGCCGTGCCCTGCGGCACGGTCCCGGTCAGGTCACGTCAGGCCGGCTTGAACACCGGATAGGGCGGGCCGTCGTCTTGCGTCGGCCGCCAGGTGACCTGCACCTTCTGGCCGATCGCCACCGTGTCGTAGTCGCAGTCGACGATGTTGGTCATCATCGTCGGGCCTTCCTCCAGCGTGACATAGGCCATTGCATAGACCTCCGGCGCGCGCTTCATCACGCTGACGCTGTAGATCACCCCGCGGCCCGGGCTCTCGACCCATTCCGTGGTCTCGCTCATGCAATGCGGGCAGCAGGCGCGGGGATACCAATGCGCCTTGCCGCAGGACGTGCAGCGCTTGATGAGGAATTTCCCCTCCCGCGCCGCCGCCCAGAAGGGCTCGGTCTCCGGGCTCGCCATCGGCGCGGGGATCGCGCGTTCTTTCGCCGCCATGCGTATCACTCCCGTTCCATGATGAGCGTGGCCGCGCCATGCCGGCTGCCGAGCAGCCCACCCGTGCCATGCGC
>JAQGIA010000187.1 GCA_028291445.1 Belnapia sp. | reverse complement strand
CCGAAGGCCAGCGCCGCCAGGATTGCCAGCTTATGCGCGGCATCGACGCCGTCGACATCGAAGCTCGGATCGGCCTCGGCGTAGCCAAGCTGCTGCGCTTCGGCCAGTACCTCGGCGAATTCGCGCTTGTGCTCACGCATGACGGTCAGGATGTAGTTGCAGGTGCCGATTAGGATGCCGGCGACCCGCAGGATGCGGTTGGCCGCCATCCCCTCGCGCAGCCCCTTGATGGCCGGGATGCCGCCGGCAACCGCGGCTTCGAAGGCGAGCGGCACACCGGCCGCCTCGGCCTGCTCGGCAATGACGGCGCCATGCACCGCGAGCAGCGCCTTGTTGGCGGTGACCACCGGCTTGCCGGCGGCGATGGCGGCCTCGACCAGGGCCCGCGCCGGGCCGTCGCTGCCGCCGATCAGCTCCACCACCACATCGGTGCCGGGGTCGGTCGCCAGCGCCACCGGGTCATCGTACCAGCGGACGGCATCGAGCTTCACGCCGCGGTCGCGTGAGCGGTCCCGGGCGGAGACGGCGCTCACGATGATCGGCCGGCCGGCCCGCGCCGCGATGATATCGGCATTGGCCGAGAGCAGATGCAGCACGCCGGCACCGACCGTGCCGAGGCCGGCGACGGCGATGGAGAGGGGCTTGCCGAATGGGCTGCGTGGCTGATTCACGCTCACCGCCGCCGGCCGTCCACGATCAGGCCCGGTCATACCCCGCTCAGCTCCTTGTCGGCGTCCACCGGCCCGAGGTTGTCGCCCTGCAGGAAGCCGCGGATGCCGCGCAGCGCCTGGCGGATGCGCTGGTTGTTCTCGACCAGCGCGATGCGGACATGCCCATCGCCATGCTCGCCGAAGCCGAGGCCCGGGGCGACCGCCACCTTCGCCTTGGCCAGCAGCAGCTTGCTGAACTCGACGCTGCCGAGGTGGCGAAACTTTTCCGGGATCGGCGCCCAGAGGAACATCGAGCCTTCCGGCGAGGGCGCGTCCCAGCCGGCGGCATGCAGGCCCTTCACCAGCAGATCGCGGCGTTCGCGGTACAGGGTGCGCATCTCGGCAACGGTATCCTGCGGGCCATTCAAGGCGGTCGCGGCGGCGATCTGGATCGGCGCGAAGGCACCATAGTCGAGGTAGGATTTCACGCGGGTCAGCGCGCCGATCAGCCGCTCGTTGCCGGCGGCGAAGCCCATGCGCCAGCCAGGCATGTTGTAGGTTTTCGAGAGCGAGGTGAACTCGACCGTCACCTCCTTCGCGCCGGGAACCTCCAGCACCGAAGGCGGCGGCGTGGTGCCGAAATACAGCTCGGCATAGGCGAGGTCGCTCAGGATGAACAACTCATGCCGGCGACACAGCGCCACCAGGTCGCGGTAGAATTCGATGCTGGCCAGATGCGCAGTCGGGTTCGAGGGAAAGTTGACGATGACCGCGGTCGGCTTCGGCACCGAATGCCGCACCGCGCGGTCGATCGCCGCCAGCATCTCGTCGTCCGGGGTGCAGGGCAGGCTACGGACGGAGGCGCCGGCGATGATGAAGCCGAATTGGTGGATGGGGTAGCTGGGGTTGGGCACCAGGATGGTGTCGCCCGGGCTGCTGATGGCCTGCGCCAGGTTGGCGAGGCCCTCCTTGGACCCCAGGGTGGCGACCACCTC
Organism: Belnapia sp.; assembly: GCA_028291445.1. GTDB lineage: Bacteria > Pseudomonadota > Alphaproteobacteria > Acetobacterales > Acetobacteraceae > Belnapia. Next base: position 1,597 of record JAQGIA010000187.1, on the reverse strand, counting down.
GGTCTCCGGGTCCAGCTTCACCCCGAAGCGGCGGTCGTAGTAGCCGGCCAGGGCCTTGCGCAGCCCCGGGATACCCTTCGACATGGAATAGCGATGGGTGCGGGGGTCCTGCACCGCCTCGATCAGCTTGGCGACGATATGCGGCGGCGTCGGGCTGTCCGGATTGCCCATGCCGAGGTCCACGATATCCTCTGCGGCTGCGCGGGCCTTGGCCTTGGCGGCATTCACTTCCGCGAAGACATAGGGCGGCAGGCGGCGGATGCGGTGGAATTCCTCGGTCATCGCCAGGGGTCCAGTATCGTCCAATCGGGTTGGTCCGGGCCAGAGGCCGCCCGGTTCGCCCATATAGCCGAGCCGCCCCGCGACGGCGAGGGCAAGCACGGCGGCAAGTCCAGGGACCTCAGGGGCGCGGCGGCGCTCCCAGCAGATCGGGCGGCGGCGGGGCCGGGGCGAAATCCGGCATGGCCGGCGGCTGCATGGGCGTGGCCTCGGGCACCCGACCGGGCACCGGCTGATCGCGCGGCCCGGTGGCCCTGGTCGCGGCACCCGTCCAGGAAACGGCTGGGGCATTGGCCAGCGATGCCCGGGGCGGCGGGGCCACCGGCATCGACGGGTCGCCGGGGCTGCGGCCCGGCACCGCCGCCCCGCCCCAGGACGCGGCTGCGCCAAACGCCAGCGGCTCGCGCGACTGGGCCCGGTCCATGGCCAGGGCCGCCGAGAGGGCATCGCGCACCTCCGGCGGCGGCCGTTCCGGCCGGGGCGGCACGCTGCCGAGGCTGGGCCGTGGCCGATCCATGCCGGGCGGCGGCAGGCGGCCGGCATCCGCCTCGCCCGAGATGGTCCGGTAGATCTCGACCGGATTGACTTCCTTCGGCACCGCGCAGCCGGCGAGCATGCAGCCCAGCAGCAGGCTCGCGCCCGCTTGGTAACCCGCGCTTCTCCGCATGATGCGACCACCTCCGACCCGGCGAGCGTTAGCCTGGATGGCCCCCGAATGGGAAGCGGCGGCGGGCGCGTCAGCCATATTCGGGTAATCAGGCTGGAGGCTTGCCACGGCCAAGCGTAGGATGGCGCATGGCCGAAGATAAAATACCCGAAAGCCCCCAATTCCGGCTGCCCGACCCGGCGCTGGTGACCCGCACGATGGCCGAGGTCGCCGAACGCGGCCAGCGCATCGTGGGAGATTTCCTCAAGCGGCAATCGGAAGGCGGCAACAATGCCTCGCCGGACCCGCTGAACATCGGCGGCGCCTTCCTCGAGATGACCACCCGCCTGATGGCCAATCCGGCCCGTCTGGTCCAGGCCCAGCTCGGCTTCTGGCAGGACTACCTTACCCTCTGGCAGAATACCGCGCGCCGGATGATGGGCCAGGAAGGCCCGACGCCGGTGATCGCCGAGGACCCCAAGGACCGCCGCTTCAAGGACGAGGCCTGGCGCGACAACGAGGTTTTCGACTTCATCAAGCAGTCTTACCTGCTGAGCGCCCGCTTCTTCCAGAACGTGGTCGGCGGCGTCGATGGGCTGGAGCCGAAGACGGCACAGAAGGTGGATTTCTACACCCGGCAATTCGTCGATGCGATGAGCCCGTCCAACTTCC
>JAQGIA010000173.1 GCA_028291445.1 Belnapia sp. | reverse complement strand
TATCCAGGCTCACGCGGCGGTCTCCGGCATCCGGTCCATGAGCGGCCCGGGGGTGGGCGGTGCCACCGGGCCGATCATACCGCGAAGGCCGCCCCGCTTCAGCCGGTGACCCGCACCGGCGTCAGATCCTGGAACCAGGATCGCGCCTGCACGAAGCCCTGCACCCGCTTCGCCATGGCGCGCGGGTTGAGGTCATGCGCCACGAACAGGAACAGCGCATCCTCGACGATCTTCGCATGCAGCTCGCTCACCAGCCGGTCCTGCGCCACCGGCTCGAATTCCGACAGGATGCGGCCGATCAGCGCGTCGTATCCGGGATTGGCGAAGCCACCCCAGTTGTTGCCCGCCGGCGGGGTCAGGTCGGACCGCAGGAAGCGGATCATCGCGGTGAAGGGGTCGATCGCGGTGAAGCTGATGTTGATCCCGGTGATGCCGCGGTTCGACGGCGCCTTCCAGCCATCCCGCCAGATGGTCAGCAGGGTGTTCCATTCGAAGACCTCGAATTCGACCTCGATGCCGACCTCCTTCAGCATCTGCTGCAGGGCCTCGTTCATCGCCATCGGCAGCATCTGGCCGGAGCCGCTGGTCGAGATGCCGATTTTTGTACGAAGGGGCGTGCGCGGCGTGACCCCGGCCTCGGTGAGCAGCTTCCTCGCCGCCGCCGGGTCGTAGCCCCATTTGAACTTCGGCACGTCGTTCCAGGTGCTGCCCAGTGGCAGCAGCCCGGCGCCCTCGTCCATCAGCCCGCCCAGCATGCCCTTGATGCCGGCCCGGTCGATGGCGAGGTTGGCACCGCGCCGCACCCGCGGGTCCCGCCAGGGGGAGCCCTCGCCGGTCGCCAGCTGCCAGGTCCAGTTGTGCGGATACTGGTTGGTCACGATATCGAAGCCCGCCTGGCGCAGCGACGGCACCGCATCCGCCGGCGGCGCCTCGATCCAGTCGACCTGGTTGGAACGCAGCGCGGCGACCCGGGTATTCGGCTCGGGCAGCGGCAGCAGCACCAGCCGCTCGCATTTCGGCACCCGCTTGGCGTCCCAGTACCCGGCGTTGCGGGTCAGCACCGCGCGCTCGCGGATCGACAGGCTTTCCAGCTTCCAGGGGCCGGTGCCGACCGCCCTGGGCATATAGGAATCCCAATTCCGCCCGGCCGCTTCCCAGGCGCCCTGGTGGACGATGCCGATCCAACTCGCGCCGTAGGGCACCGTGCTGTCGACGGTATTGGTTTCGAGCACGAAGGTCCGGTCGTCCGGGGCCGACCAGCGCACCGCGGTCGGCACCCGCACCCGGCCGAAGGCGGCGGCGCGCTGGTCGAAATGCGGCGCATCGGTCTTCAGCGTGCGGTCGAAGGAAAACACCACGTCCTGCGCGGTCAGCAGGTGGCCGTCGTGGAATTTCACCCCCTCGCGGATGGTGAAGACCCAGCGGCGGGGATTCTCGGGGTCGACCTTCCAGGCGGTGGCGAGGCCGGGGATCAGCACCGCCGGCGCATCCGCCTTGGACAGGTCCCAATGGATCAACTGGTCATAGAGGGTCACGCCCATGAAGCGATGGCCCTCCGCGCCCTGGTCCGGCACGCCGTTGGTCAGCGGCACCGCCGCCGCAGTCATGCCGACGCGCAGGGTGCCGCCGCCCGGTCCCTCATTGGCTGCCTGCGCCATGGCAAGGTCCCAAGGCAGCGCTGCCGCCACCACCACGCCGCCGGCGCCGCGCAGCAAGCCGCGACGCCCAGTATTCACTGCCATCGTCGTCTCCAGACCAATAGGCGCGCGGCCGCTACGCGAGGGTGATCGGCGTCAGGTCCTGGAACCAGGATTGCGCCTGCACGAAGCCCTTCACGCGGCGGCTCATCGCCCGGGGATTGAGATCGTGGGCAATGAACAGGAACAGCGCATCATCCACGATCTTGCCATGCAATTCCGCGACCAGCGCATCCTGGGCCGGCGGCTCGAAGGTCTCGTTGATGCGGTCGATCAGCGCGTCATAGGCCGGGTCGCTGAAATAGCCCCAATTATTGGCAACCGGCGGCGCCAGATCGGTCTTCAGGAAGCGGATCATGCCGGAGAAGGGATCGGCAGCGCCGTAGGAGACGTTCACCGCGCTGACCCCCCGGTTGGAGGAGGCCTTGGCCCCTTCCCGCCAGATGCCGAGCAGGGCGTTCCACTCGATCACCTCGAAGGTGATCTCGATGCCGACCTCCTTCAGGTTCTGCTGCACCGCCTCGTTCATCGGCAGCGGCTGCATCTGGCCGGAGCCGGAGGGCGAGATGGCGACCTTGGTGCGCAGCGGGTTGCGCGCGGTGAAGCCGGCCTCGGCCAGCAGCTTGCGCGCCCCCGCCGGGTCATAGACCGGCTTGAAGCTGGGCTTGCCGTACCAGGGGCTGCCTTCGACCACCAGCCCGGCGCCGCCCTTCATCATGCCGCCCAGCATCTGCACCATGCCGTCCCGGTCCACCGCGAGGTTCGCCGCGCGCCGCACCCGGACATCCCGCCAGGGCGAGCCATCGACCATGGAGAAATGCCAGGTCCAGTTGTGCGGATACTGGTTGGAGACGATGTCGAAGCCGGCCTGGCGCAGCGCCGGGATGGCATCGGGCGGCGGCGCCTCGATGAAATCCACCTGGCCGGAGCGCAGCGCGGCGACGCGGGTATTGGCCTCCGGCAGCGGCAGCAGCACGACCTTGCCGACCTTGGGGATGCGGCCGGCGTCCCAGTAATCCGGGTTGCGGACCAGCACGGCGCGTTCCCGCACCACGAAGCTCTCCAGCTTCCAGGGCCCGCTGCCGATCGCCTTTTCCATGAAGGCATCCCAGCTTTTCCCCGCCGCCTCCCAGGCGCCGCGATGGGTCAGGCCGATATAGGTGATGCCATAGGGCACCAGGCTGTCCGGCCGCGTCGTCTCGACGATGAAGGTGTTCGGCCCCTCGGCATGCCAGGCGGCGATGGTCGGGATGCGGATACGGGACTGGGCGGAGGCGCGCGGATCGAAATGCGGCGCGCCGGTCAGGAAGGCGCGGTCGAAGGAGAACACCACATCCTCGGCGGTCATCACCTTGCCGTCGTGGAATTTCATCCCCTCGCGCAGGGTGAAGATCCAGCGCTTGGTATTGGCCGGGTCGATCCGCCAGGCGGTGGCGGCGCCGGGCCGCAGCCCGGCCGGCTGGTCGGACTTGGAAAGGTCCCAGGTCACCAGTTGGTCATAAAGCGTGATGCCCATGAAGCGATGGCCCTCGCCGCCCTGGTCCGGCACGCCATTCGACATCGGCACCGCCGAGGCGGTCATGCCGACGCGCAGGATGGTGCTGGGCGTGCCCTGCGCCTGGGCCAGATCCCAGGGCAGCGTCCCGGCGGCGGCGATGCCGCCCAGCAGGCCGCGGCGGCCGATGCTCATGGTCATGCGGTCAAGCCCTTCTCTTCAATGGTGGGCGGCTTTCAGCCGATGATGCGCGGCATTCAGCCGACGGTGCGCGGCATTCAGCCGATGGAATGGGCGTCAGATCCCGCATCCGGGACTGCGCCTGCACGAAGCCCTTCACCCGGGGCCCGAGGGCGCGCCGGGTGCGGTCATGGGCGACGGAGATCGCCGCATCCCGCTCGACCAGCCGCGCATGCAACCGGCGCAGCAGGATCGAATGCTTCCCTTCGTCGGATTCGGCGGCCACCTGGTTCATCAGCGCAGCGGCACCGCATTCGCCGTCATGCCCGCAGCGTGCCGCCGGCGGCCGGCTGGGCCGGGGCAACATCCCAGGGGAGCGTGGCGGCGCCGATGCCGGCGGGAAGCTGGCGGCGAGGGAGGCGATGGGGCATGCGGAGACCTCCAGCGGCGGCGACCGGAGGGTAGATAATGCCCATTCATAAGGCAATATTTGTTTATTGCGCTTATTTTAATCTTTTAGGTATTTAAAAGGCGATTATTTGGGCGAATTTCAGTCGCGGCCAAAGCATGGATGGTGGGCGCGATTCCCCCACCCGGCCATGTCCGATGGCGCCGTCTTTGTTCTAGGCTCCACCGCAGAGCAGCCCGGCAAGGGCCGCCATCCAGGGGAGCCATCGTCCATGCCGCCATCGTTCATGCCGCCACCGTTCATGCCTATGTCCCGCCGCACCGCGCTCGGCGCCGCCGCCGCCTCCATCCTGCCGTTGCCGGCGCTCCACGCCCAATCGGCGGAGCCCATCCGCATCGGCGTGCTGACCGACCTCGCCGGCCCCTATCGCGACGTCACCGGCCCCACCTCGGTCGCCTGCGTGCGCCAGGCGGTCGAGGAATTCACCGCCGCCAATCCATCGATCAAGGTCGAGACCGTCACCGCCGACCACCAGAACAAGCCGGATGTCGGCATCAACACCGTGCGCAGCTGGTTCGACCAGCGCGGCGTGGATGTGGTGACGGATGTCGGCAACAGCGCCATCGCGCTCGGCATCAATCCGGTCTGCGTCGAGCGCGACAAGGTCCATATGAACGCCTCCGCCGGCACCTCGGAACTCACCGGCCGCGCCTGCACGCCGAACAGCGTGCATTGGAGCTACGATACCTGGTGCCTCTCGAATACTTCCGGAACCGCCATCACCAAGGGCGGCGGCGACAGCTGGTACTTCATCACCGCCGACTACGCCTTCGGCCATGCGATCGAGCGCGACACCACCCGCTTCGTCGAGGCCGCCGGCGGCCGCGTGCTCGGCGCCTCGCGCTATCCCTTCCCGCAGACCACCGATTTTTCCGCGTTCCTGCTGCAGGCGCAGGCGTCCCGCGCCAAGGTGCTGGGGCTGGCGATGGCCGGCGACGATCTGGTGAATTGCGTGAAGCAGGCCCAGGAATTCGGCCTGACCCGGACGATGAAGCTGGCCGCCATCATCGGCTCGATCACCGGCGTCATCGCCGCCGGCCTGCCGACCATGCAGGGCATGTACATCGCCGAGACCTTCTGGTGGGACCTGAACGACCGCACCCGCGGCTTCACCAAGCGGGTCCAGACGAAGCTGCCCACCGGCATCTTCCCCAACTACGTCCATGCCGCCAATTACAGCGGCATCCTGCATTACCTGAAGGCGGTGAAGGAGCTGGGCGTGGCCCGGGCCAAGGCCAGCGGGCGGGA
>JAQGIA010000156.1 GCA_028291445.1 Belnapia sp. | reverse complement strand
GGCTCCGGGTCGAAGACCTCCAGCCTCACCTTGCCGTCCGCGAGGGAGACATATTCCGCCAGCATCTCCCGCACCCGGTCGGCATAGGCGCCGTACATCGGGATCTCGGCGCCGAGCTTCCGCGAATAGAACAGCCGGAGGGTGATCGGGTCGGCCAGGCCGCCCAGCACCTGCCTGGTGCCGTCGGACAGGGTGTAGAGCTTCTGCGCCGTCAGATCGATGCGGGCGCGGGTCAGCAGCCGGTCGGCCAGCATGTTCACGCCGATGGCGAGCACGGCGGCGGCCAGCAGGCCGAGCGCCGAGGTGCCGAGCCGCCGGCTGCGCGGCCTGGCGGCGGGACGCGCGGTTGTGGGTTGGGCGGCGGCGGGGAGGGGTGCGGGGTCGCTCATGCGCTCAGTCCGCCTTCCGATGGTCGAGCACCACGGCATTCACGAACAGGAAGAAGCCCATGAAGCTGGCGAAGAACAGGATGTCGCGGGCGGAGATCACGCCGCGGGTAAAGCCGCCGAAGCGGTCGGCGACCGAGACGGCGCGGGCGATCTCGGCCAGTTGCGGGATGCGGGTATCGAGGAATTCGGTCACCACCGGGCTGCCGGCGGCGGCGAAGACGAAGCAGAGCGCGACCGCGAGGACGAAGGCGACGACCTGGTTCTTGGTCAGCGCCGAAACCGCCGCGCCCAGCGCCAGATAGGCCCCGGCCACCAGCAGGCAGCCGACATAGCCCGAGAGGATCACCCCGTTGTCCGGCGCGCCGAGCACGTTGACGGTGATCCACAGCGGGAAGGTCAGCGCCAGGGCGATGCCGCAGAAGGCCCAGGCGGCGAGGAATTTGCCGGCCACCGCCTGCCATTGCGGCAGCGGCAGCGTCAGCAGCAGCTCGATGGTGCCGAGCCGGCGCTCCTCCGCCCAGAGCCGCATGGTCAGCGCCGGCACCAGGAACAGGAACAGCCAGGGCACGAAGGAGAAGAAGGGGATGAGGTCGGCCTGGCCGCGGCCGAAGAAATTGCCCAGCGTGAAGGTCAGGGCGCCGGCCAGCACCAGGAAGATGACGATGAAGACATAGGCGACGGGGGTGGCGAAATAGCCGGCCAGCTCCCGCCGCGCGACGATCAGCGCGGGCGCCATCACGCGGCCTCCCCGAGGGTGAGGCCGCGGAACACCTCCTCCAGCGTGCGGCCGGATTGTTCCAGCACGGTCGGCGCCGCATCCACCACCACCCGGCCGCGGGCGATGATGATGGCCCGGGTGCAGACCGCGCCGACCTCCTCCAGGATATGGGTGCTGATGACGATGGCCTTCTCGGGCGCCATGCGGCGGATCAATTCGCGCACCTCGTGCTTCTGGTTCGGGTCGAGCCCGTCGGTCGGCTCGTCCAGCACCAGCACCGGCGGGTCGTGCAGCAGCGCCTGGGCCAGGCCGACGCGGCGCTTGAACCCCTTGGACAGCGTCTCGATCGGTTGCAGCCGGACGCCCTCGAGCTGGGTCAGGGCCATGGCATGCGCCACGCGGTCGGCCAATTCGCTGCCCCGGAAGCCGCGGATGCGGCCGGTGAAGGCGAGGAAGCCGGTGACGCTCATCTCGGGGTAGGTCGGCGCGCCTTCCGGCAGGAAGCCGAGGTTCCGCTTCGCGGCGACCGGCTGGTCCACCACGTCGGCGCCGCAGATCCGGGCGGTGCCGGCGCTCGGCGGCATGAAGCCGGCCAGCATCCGCATGGTGGTCGACTTGCCCGCGCCATTCGGGCCGAGGAAGCCCAGCACCTCGCCCCGGTCCACGGTGAAGGAGACGTCGTCGACGGCGGTGAAGCCGGAGAAGCGTTTGGTCAGGCGCTCGATCTCGATCAGTGCGGCCAAGGCGTACCCCCTGAGAAAGCCCCAATCCGCCCGGCTTACTCGGAAGCGCGGGGTTGCAAAACCCCCCGGCCTTAGCAGCCCCCCTTAGCCGGCCCCCCCTTAACCAGCCCCCAGGGTTTCCATCGCCGCCTCCCGGCCGAACAGCCGCAGCAGCACCCGGGCCGCCTGGCCGCGTGGCCCGGCCAGCGCCGGATCCTTTTCCAGCAGCAGCGCCGCATCGCGGTTGGCCATGGTGACCAGCCCGGCCTGCGCCTCGGCCTCGGGCAGGCCCAGGCGGAACACCGGGCTGCCGGATTGCCGCGTGCCCAGTGCCTCGCCGCCGCCGCGCAGGCGGAAATCGGCATCGGCGATGACGAAGCCATCCTCGGTGTCGCGCAGGATCAGCAGCCGCTCGCGCGAGGCGAGGCCCAGCGCCTCGTCGTACAGCAGCATGCAGTAGCTGGCCGCCGAGCCGCGGCCGACCCGGCCGCGCAGCTGGTGCAACTGGGCCAGGCCGAAGCGGTCGGCGTGCTCCACCACCATCACCGTCGCCTCCGGCACGTCGACCCCGACCTCGATGACGGTGGTCGCCACCAGCAGCCGGGTGCGGCCGGCGGCGAAGTCGCGGATCGCCGCCTCCCGCACCTCGGGGTCCAGCCGGCCATGCGCCAGGCCGACCTGGCCGGGAAAGCGCTCGCTCAATTCGGCGAAGCGCACCTCGGCCGCGGCCATGTCCACCAGCTCGGATTCGGCGACATGCGGGCAGACCCAATAGACCCGGGCACCACGCTCCATGGCACGGGCGATCCCGGCGACCACCTCCGGCAGGCTGCGCAGCCCATGCAGCGTGGTGACGATCGGCTGCCGCCCGGCCGGCTTCTCGGTCAGGCGGGAGACCGCCATCTCGCCCCACTGGGTCAGCAGCAGGGTGCGCGGGATGGGGGTGGCGGTCATCACCAGCATATCCGCCGGCCGGTCGCCCCGGTCCTCCCTTTCGGCTCCGCCCCGGTGGTCCCCTTCGGTCCCGCCTTGCCCCCCGCCTTCGGCCCCCCCTTGGGCGCCCTTGCCGGCCAGCAGCAGGCGCTGGGCGACCCCGAAGCGGTGCTGCTCGTCGATCACCGCCAGGGCCAGGTCGCGGAATTCGACGCCTTCCTGGAACAGCGCATGGGTGCCGACGATGATCTGCACCGCGCCGCTCGCCAGCCCTTCCAGCACCCGCCGGCGCTGCGCGCCCTTCACGCTGCCGGCGAGCAGTTCGACCCGCACCCCGGCCGGGAGGCACAGCCGCGCCAGGGTCCGCAGGTGCTGCCGGGCCAGCAATTCGGTCGGCGCCATCAGCGCCGCCTGGGCGCCCGACTCGACCGCCCGCAGCATGGCCAGCACCGCGACCAGCGTCTTGCCGGAGCCGACATCGCCCTGCAGCAGCCGCAGCATGCGGTGCGGCGCGGCGAGGTCGGCATCGATCTCGGCCAGGGCATGCGCCTGCGACCCGGTCAGCGGATGGCCGAAGGCCGCCAGCGCCTGGGCCCGCAGCAGGCCGGTGCCCGGCAGCGCCCGGCCTGGCCGCAGCCTGACCCGGCGGCGGACCAGGGCCAGGGCGAGCTGGCCGGCCAGGGCCTCGTCATAGGCCAGCCGGGCCCGGACGCCGGGCGGCGGCGGCTCCGCCGGCTGCTGCACCAGCCGCAGCGCCGCGGTGAAGCCCGGCCAGGCCTCCCGCCGCAGCAGCGCCGCGTCCTGCCATTCGGGAAAGCCCGGCAGCCGGTCGAGGGCCTGCGCCATGGCCCGGGCCACCGTCGCCAGCCGCAGCCCCTGGACCAGCGGCCAGACCGGCTCCAGCTCCGGCAGCCCCTCCGGCCCGGTCGCGGTCAGCGGGTTGATCATGGAGAAGGCGCCGGCCTCGGCCTTCACCTTGCCGGCGAACAGCCGCTCGCTGCCCTCCGGCAGCAGCTTGCCCAGCCAGTCCAGCCGGCCGTTGATGAAGCGGACCACCAGCCGCCTGGCCGCGGCCTCGGCGCGGACCTCGACGAAGGGCCGGCCGGTCTTCGAGCGCAGCGACCGCAGGCCGGTGACCAGGGCGGGCAGGATCACCTCCGTCTCGGGCGGGGCCTCCTCGGGACTGGCCACCCGGACCCGCAGGGCATAACGTTCCGGCAGATGAAACAGCAGGTCCAGCACCCGGTCGCCGCCCACGGCCTCCGCCAGGCGCTTGGCGATCTGCGGGCCAACCCCGGGCAGGCTGGCCAGCGGCGCCCAAAGCGCGGCCATCGGCACGGCGTTTTCGGCCTCACCGGCGATTTCTTCGGCATTCATCGCGCGGAACTATCGATGCGGCTGCCGCGTCGGGCTGACAGGATTCCCATGCGCCTCTATATGCCAGCCCCCAGAGCAAGCAAAAAATCGCATCGACGCCATGTCCCAAGACCCAGCAGCGACCTCACCCGCCGCCGATCCGCATGATCCCGATGGCCCGCCGGCGCTCGACGCCCGGCGCCGGCGCCTGCTGTTCCGCGCCCATCACCGCGGCACCAAGGAGGCCGATCTGATGATCGGCGCCTTCGTCCAGCGCCTGGTGGCCGATTTCTCGGAGGCCGAGCTGACCGATCTGGAGGCCACGCTGGAATACCCGGATGTCGACCTGTCCGACTGGCTGACCGGCCGGCGGCCGGTGCCGGCCAATTGCCGATCCCCGATGCTGGACCGCATGCTGGTGGAATGCGCCGGGTTCGGCGCCGGACTGCCGGCGGAATTGCGCCGCCCATGAGCGAGGCCCGAATGGGTGAAGCCCAGGCGAGTGGGGCCCAGGCGGGCGAGGCTCTGGCGCCGGTTCGCGGCCTGACCATCCATGGCGCGCCGGAGGGCTTCGATGCCCTGCTGCTGGCCCGCCGCCGGGCCGAGACCGATGTGCCGGTCATCCATGTCTGCCGCGACGATGCCCGCACCGCCCGGCTGATCGAGGGCTTCGGCTTCTTCGCCCCGGATGTGGAGGTGCTGCGCTTCCCCGCCTGGGATTGCCTGCCCTACGACCGGGTCTCGCCCAATCCCGAGATCGTCGCCGAGCGCGTCTCGACCCTGACCCGGCTGCTGGAGCCGGGCAGCCGGCCGCGGATCCTGGTCACCACGGTCAATGCGCTGGTGCAGAAGGTACCGCCCCGCGCGGTTTTCCAGGGCGCCACCCTGCTGCTGAAGAAGGGCGGCCGGGTGAATCCGGAAGTGCTGACCGCCTTCCTGGAAGCCAATGGCTATGGCCGCTCCGGCACCGTCATGGAGCCGGGCGAATATGCCGTGCGCGGCGGCATCATCGACCTGTTTCCCTCGGGCGAGGCCGATCCGATCCGCCTCGACATGTTCGGCGACGAGATCGAGAGCCTGCGCCGCTTCGATACCGGCAGCCAGCGCAGCGGCGCAGCGCTGACCCAGCTCTGGCTGCGGCCGGTCGGCGAGGTCTTCCTCGACGAGGCCTCGATCGCCCGGTTCCGCGCCGGCTACCGCGAGCTGTTCGGCGCCGCGGCGGCTGCCGATCCGCTCTATGCCTCGATCAGCACCGGGCGGAAGCATCCGGGCATGGAGCATTGGGCCGGGCTGTTCCACGAGACCATGGAAACCCTGCTGGACTACCTGCCCGGCGCCTCGGTCAGCCTCGACCACCAGGCGGAGGACGTGCTGGCGGCCCGGCTGGAGATGGTCGCCGACCACTACCAGGCCCGCCGCGCCCCGGTCCGCACCCATGAGGGCGAGGTGCCCTATCGCCCGGCCCCGCCCGGCACCCTTTACCTGACCCAACGCGGCTGGGATGCGATGCTCGCCGGCGGCCCGCTTGCCCGGCTTTCGCCCTTCGCCCGGGTGGAGGAAGCGGCGGGGATCGATGCCGGTGGCCGCCCCGGGCGGCTGTTCACCGAGGCCCGCACCGCCGGGCAGAACGTCTTCGCCGCCTATGCCGAACATGCCGCGGCCATGGTCCAGTCGGGCCGCCGCCCGGTGCTGGCCGCCTGGACCCGTGGCTCGCGCGAGCGCCTGGGCAACCTGCTGCGGGAGAACGGCGTCGCCGCCGAGCCGGTGGAGGATGCCGGCCAGATCGCCCGGCTGAACCCCGGCGTGGTCGCCCTGGCGATCCTCGGGCTGGAGCGCGGCTTCGTCGCCCCGGCCAGCGCCACCGGGACCGGCTTCGGCCTGTCGGTGGTCGGCGAGCAGGATCTGCTGGGCGAGCGCATCGCCCGGCCGCCGCGCCGGCGCAAGCGGGCCGACCAGTTCATCGCCGATGCCACGGGCATCGAGCAGGGCGACCTGGTGGTGCACCAGGACCACGGCATCGGCCGCTACGACGGGCTCTCGAATATCGAGGTCAACGGCGCGCCGCATGATTGCCTGCGGCTGCTGTACGACGGCGGCGACAAGCTGTTCGTCCCGGTCGAGAACATCGAGGTGTTGTCGCGCTTCGGCACCGAGACCGCCGGCATCGCGCTGGACAAGCTCGGCGGCACCTCCTGGCAGTCGCGCAAGGCGAAGGCCAAGCAGCGCATCCAGGACATGGCCGGGCATCTCATCCGCATCGCCGCCGAGCGGCAGGTGAAGGAGGGGATGCTGGCGACGCCGCCGGAGGGGGCCTGGGACGAGTTCTGCGCCCGCTTCCCCTTCGCCGAGACCGAGGACCAGCAG
>JAQGIA010000151.1 GCA_028291445.1 Belnapia sp. | reverse complement strand
CGGCCCCGCGCCAGCCGGCGGTGGTGGTGGCGGCGGCGGTCTGCGCGCCACGGCCAATGGCGGCGCCGTCCTGGCCGATGCCGTTGCCGCCGAGGGCCAGGCGCAGCCGCAGCATTGGCGCGACGTGGTGGCGCTGGCCTCCGGCCGCCGCGCCATGCTGCATGCCCATCTGGTCCATAGCGTCCATCCGGTCCGCGTCACCCCCGGCCGGATCGAGCTGCGGGTGCTGCCCGGCGCGCCGCGCGACCTGGCCGCCGAGCTATCCGGCCTGCTGGCGGAGCGGACCGGCCAGCGCTGGACCATCGCCCTGACCAATGCCGAGGGCGAGCCGACCCTGGCGCAGCAGGGTCGCACCGCCGATACCGAACGCCGTGGCCTCGCCCAATCCCATCCGCTGGTCCAGGCGGTGCTCGCCGCCTTCCCCGGCGCCACCATCGAATCCGTCCGCGACGCCAGCGCCGACGCCTATGGGCTGGTGGATGCCGGCCCCGCCGATTTCGCCGCGCCCGCGCCGGCCGAGCCCGAGGATGCCGCCGGAATTTCGGACGAGAGCGAACCGACCGACTACGACGATGTTCCACCTCCCGACGACGACAGGTAAGGCACCCCGATGAAGAACCTCGGCAACATGCTGAAGCAGGCGCAGCAGATGCAGTCCAAGATGGCCGAGATGCAGGCCAAGCTGGATGCCGCCACGATGGATGGCGCGGCCGGCGGCGGGATGGTGAAGGTGACGCTCTCCGGCAAGGGCGACCTCAAGCGCGTCTCGATCGACCCCAGCCTGATGCTCGCCGAGGACCGCGAGGTGCTGGAAGACCTGCTGGTCGCCGCCCATGCCGATGCCAAGACCAAGGTCGAGGCGATGATGGCCGAGGAGATGTCCAAGGCGACCGCCGGCCTGAACATCCCCGGCGGCCTGCCGGGCGGCTTCAAGTTGCCCTTCTGAGGCCCCGATGGCCGAGCAGGACCCGATCGAGCAGCTGGTCGGGTTGCTGGCCCGGCTACCCGGCCTCGGCCGGCGCAGCGCCCGGCGGGCGGCGCTGAAGATGCTGATGCACCCCGAGAAGGCGATGCTGCCGCTGGCCGATGCGCTGCGCGCCGCCGCCGCCGCGGTGCAGCCCTGCCGGGTCTGCGGCAATCTCTCGGCCCAGAACCCCTGCGGCATCTGCACCGACCCGCGGCGGGACCGCACGCTGATCTGCGTGGTCGAGGGCGTGGCCGAGCTTTGGGCGCTGGAACGGGCGCATGCCCATCGCGGCCTCTATCACGTGCTGGGCGGCACGCTCTCGGCGCTCGGCGGGGTCGGGCCGGAGGATCTGGCGGTGCAGCCGCTGCTGGCCCGCATCGCCGAGGCCCAGGCGCCGGTGGAGGAGGTGATCCTCGCGCTGCCCGCCACGGTCGATGGCGCGACCACGGCGCATTACCTCTCGGACCGGCTGGCCGCCAGCGGCGTGCAGGTCACCCGCCTGGCCCAGGGCGTGCCGATGGGCGGGGCCTTGGACGTGCTGGACGAAGGTACGCTGGCGGCGGCGCTGAAGGCGCGGCGGAGTTTTTGACAGGCCGCTGAAAACGCCTGCTGGCCGGTCTGGACGCGCCTGCGTCCACTGCCCTCAGCCTCGCGTTCTGCAGCGCCTAACAGGGCACGATCGTCTGAGGTGAAAGCCCCGGAAGCGTAAATCACGCAGAGCGGATCCCTCTGCGCCAACCATGGCTAACCCGGATCCTGCCGGCTGATGAGCACGTCGCTGTGCGGCAGTTCCAGCATGGCGCTTACCGTCAGCGACTCGAACCCGCCGGTGCCCGTCACCAGCCAGAAGCGGAAGCCCAGCCCCTCCAGCCAGCCGACGAAAGCACCGAGGTCGGTCCGCACCGCCATCATCCCGACCGACCATTCGCTGACGATGCGGAGATTGGGCGATTGCTGGATCAGCCCCGCCGCGCCACGCAGGGCCAACGGCTCGGACCCCTCGATATCGATGCGGATGAGGTCGAGCGGCCGGCCTTGGGGCAGCATGGCGTCCAGGGTGATCCCCGGTACCTCGACCTGGTTCGAGTATTCGCGGTGATAGCTGTCGTTCATGCCGGGCGGCACCACATTGCCGCTGCCGAAGTGGTCGGGCTGTGCCGCCAGGATCACCATTCCGTCACGGTCCATGGCTGCCCGGTTATGGACCTGGACCCATGGCGACATGCCATTGATGAAGACGCTCGCCTGCAGCAACCGCGCCACGCCAGGGCTCGCCTCGAAGGCGTGGACCGAGCCGGTATGGCCGACCGCGGCGCCGATCGTCAGCGTGTGATAGCCGATATTGGCCCCGACATCGACCGCATGCATGCCGGGCCGCAGCAGCCGCAGCAGCGCGTGCTCGACATGGGTCTCCCAGACCCCACGTAGCAGGATATGCGGCGCCAGATCCATGTCGGTCGGTGCCACGTAGATCCGCAAGCCGCGATGGGTCTCGGTCAGCACCCGATCGCCCAGGAACACCGTCAGCGGCCGCTGACGGTCCGAGACCTGGCGCGTGCTCGGCGCAACCGAACCTTCCGCCACCATGGCGTCGAAGCGGGCGCGGAATTCGTCGGTGGCGCACATGTAGGCGCCCAACTCGAAGCGGTCCCGGAAGCCGAGCCGCAGATGGTAATTCACCGCCTCCTCGCTGTCCGGGGACCGGCCGAGCACCATCTGAAACGACGCCACAACGTCATCGTAACAAACGCCCATCACCACCGTCCCGTCCAAGTTGGAGCAAACTCACCCCGGCCAGACATGTCCGGGAAATCGACTCACTTGTTTACCGCATCCGCAAATCATATGCGACACGATCGGTTGCGGCAAGGCAATGACACGGAATGCAAAAAGGGCGGGGGTATTTACCCCCGCCCTTGGCACGCCCTGGCTTATGCCGGAGCTTACTTCGTCGCGTCGCGCACCTTGTCCTTGGCGCCGCCGACGGCGTTTTGCACCTTGCCTTCGGCCTTGTCGGCCTTGCCCTCGGCCTGCAGCGCGGCATCGCCGGTCACCTTGCCGGCGGCATCCTTCACCGAGCCCTTGATCTGCTTGCCGATGCCTTCGATCCGGTCCTTGTCCACGGCTTTTTCTCCCACGCCGACCACGACATGCGGTGGCTTCGGGTAAGAAACGCGACCTGTCCTCGAAAGGTTCCGGTGTTACTCAACGAAACGGAATGGCGTACATCAGCCCGCCCTGGGTCCAAAGCCCGTTCAAGCCGCGCCGCAGCTTCAGCGGGCTCTCCTGGCCGACGTTGCGCTCGAACAATTCCCCATAATTGCCCACCGCGCGGATGGCGTTGTAGGCCCAGCGGTTGTCGAGCCCCAGCCGTCCGCCGAACTCGCCGCCGGTGCCCAGCAGCCGCTGCACCGTCGGATTGGCACCGGCCGCCTGGGCTTCCGCATTGGCCGCGGTCACCCCCAGCTCCTCCGCCTCGATCAGCGCGTAATGCGTCCACATGATGATGTTGGACCATTGCTCGTCGCCGTTGCGGGTGAAGGGGCCGAGCGGCTCCTTGCTGATCGTCTCCTCCAGCACCCGATAGGCCGCCGGTTCCCGCGCCGCGGTCAGCGCCCCGGCGAGCGCACTCGCATCCTGGGTCATGGCGTCGCAGCGGCCGGCGTAGAAGGCCTCGACCATGGTATCCACCCGCTCGAACACCACCGGGCTGAATTTGATCCCACGGCTGCGGAACACGTCGTTCAGGTTCAGCTCATGCGTGGTGCCCTGGGCGACGCAGATGGTCGCGCCATCCAGCTCCTGCACCTTCGCCACATTGGCGTCGCGGCGGATGGCGAAGCCCTGGCCGTCGTAGAAATTCACCGGTCCCTGGTTCAGCCCCAGCGAGGCATCGCGCAGGAAGGTCTGGGTGCTGTTGCGGAACAGCACGTCGATCTCGCCGGTCTGCAACGCGGTGAAGCGGGCCTGCGCGGTCAGCGGCGAGAACCGCACCTTGCTCGGATCCCCCAGCACCGCCGCCGCCACCGCCCGGCAATAGTCGACGTCGAGGCCGCGGTATTCGCCGCGGCTGTCGGGCGCGGAGAAGCCGGCGAAGCCCTGGCTCACCCCACAATTAAGGATGCCGCGCTGCTTCACCGCCGCCAGCGTCTGCGCCTCGGCGGCGCCCATGCCCGCCACGGCCAATGCCGCGGCCAAAATCCAATTCTTCATCACCGCTGTTCCTTACCTTAGGCATTCACGCTGGCCAGCGCCGCATCCACTGCGGCGCCGAAGCGCTCGACGATGGTCTCGATCTGCGCGGCGGTGGCGATATAGGGCGGCGCCAGGATCGCATGGTCGCCCTGCCGGCCGTCGATCGTGCCGCCCATCGGGTAGCAGGCCAGGCCGCGCGAAAACGCCTCCGCCTTCACCCGCTCGTTCAGCTTCAGCGCCGGGTCGAACACCGCCTTGCTGGCCCGGTCGGTGACGAATTCCACCGCCCAGAACAGGCCGCGCCCACGGATGTCGCCGATGTTGCGGTGGTTGCCGAAGCGCTCCACCAGCCGCTGCTCCAGCAGCGCGCCCTGGGCCTGCACGTTGTCCAGCAGCTTCTCCCCCTGGATCACCTGCTGCACCGCGACGGCGGCGGCGCAGGCGACGGGATGCGCCTGGTAGGTATGGCCATGCATGAAGGCGCCGCTGCCGCTGTTCAGCCCCTCGATGACGCGGCCATGCACCAATATGCCGCCGATCGGCTGGTAGCCGCCGCCCAGGCCCTTGGCGACGATCTGGATATCCGGGGAGACGCCTTCCTGTTCCCAGGTATGCAGGGTGCCGCAGCGCCCCATGCCGCTCATCACCTCATCGAGTATGAGCAGCGCGCCATGCCGGTCGCACACCGCCCTCATCGCCGGGAAATAGCCGGGCAGCGCGGTGACGCAGCCGAGCGTCGCCCCCACCACCGTCTCCGCCATGAAGCCGATGACGGTATCCGGCCCCAGCCGCTGGAACTCCGCCTCCAGCTCATCGGCCAGCCGTGCGACGTATTGTTCCTCGGTTTCCTCGCCAGCGCGGTCCCGATAGGCATAGCAGGGCGAAACATGGCTGAAGGCCGGCGAGAGCAGCGGCGCATAGGGGGCCCGGCGCATCGCATTGCCGCCGGCGCTCAAGGCACCCAGCGTATTGCCGTGGTAGCTCTGCCGCCGGGCGATGAAGCGCACCCGCTGCGGCTGGCCGATCTCCAGGAAATACTGCCGCGCCAGCTTGATCGCCGCCTCGTTGCCCTCGCTTCCCGAGGAGCAGAAATAGGCGTGCGTCAGCCCGCCCGGCGCATGGCCGACCATGATATCCGCCAGCTCCTCCGCGCTCTCGCAGCTGAACAGCGCGGTATGCGCATAGGCCAGCTTGTCGAGCTGCGCCTTGATCGCCGCGATGACCTGCGGATGCCCATGGCCGAGGCAGGCGACGGCGGCGCCGCCGGAGCCGTCGATGATCTCCCGCCCCGCCTGGTCGTACAGGTAGATCCCCTCGCCCCGCACCGCGAGGGGCGGGTCGGCGCGCAGGCTGCGATGGACGAGGTGGCTCATCAAGGATCCTCCGGTTCGGGCAGATAGGCCGCCAGGGTGGCGAGGCGGGATTCGCTCTCGCGCAGACGTTCCAGCGCGGCCTCCCCACCGGCGGCGAATACCGCCGCGGCCAGCGCCTGGGCCAGCGCCACGCCGGCGGTCAGGCTGGGGAAGAAGGCCGGCGTCTCGGTGGCGAAGCACAGCACATGGTCGGCCCCCGCGGCGATCGGTGCCGCCGGGCTATCGGCCAGCACGATGGTCGCAAGCCCGGCCTCCTGCGCCGCCGCCAGGGTCGCCAGCGCCGCCCGCGAATAGGGGGCGAAGCCGACCAGCAACAACGCCTCCCCCGGCCGCATGGCGCCGAGGTCGAGGTCGAGCGCGGCATCGCCGACCAGCGCCGTCTCCGGCCGGAACAGCCGGAGCTGGTAGTGCAGCAGGCTGGCGACGGCGCGGCAGGAGCGGAAACCGGCCACATGGATGCGCGGCGCCCGGTGCAGGCCAGCGGCCGCGGCGCCCAGCGCCGGCTCCGGCAGTTCGGCCAGCGCCGCGATATTCGCCGCCTCCGCCGCCTGGATCGCCCCCAGCCCGCTGCCATCGCCCGCGTGGCTGGCGGCGCGGCTGGAAAACGGTGCCGGCCGCCGCTGCTCCTCGATCGCCGCCGCCCGCAGCGCATCCCAGCCGGCAAAGCCCAGGGCCTGGGCCAGGCGGGTGAAGGTGGCGGGGCTGGCACCGGCCTCGGCGGCCAGGGCACGCATGGACCGGGTCGCCGCATCGAAGGGCCTGGCCGAGATATGCCGCCCCGCCGCGGCAAGTTGCGGCGGCAGGCCCGGCAGCGCGGCGCGGAGGCGGTCGGCGAGCATGAGACGAATGTTTCATGCTTGCCACAAATCCGCAACAGGTGTTTCTTTCACTCCGGCATCGGCCGAGAGACCCGCTGTTCCCCCCGACATCGGCCCATGCGGGAGGATCCGAAGAATGCGCGCATCGCTGCTGCTGCTCGCCGGTCTGCTGGCCGCGCCGGCCCTGGCTTTGGCTCAAGGGTCTGGGCCCCAAGGATCTGGAGCCCAAGGTTCCGGCGGTCAGGACGCCGGCCTCGCCCGCCCCAATATGCTCCTGCGCGAAACCGTCACCGGCATGCCGCGCGGCGAGCGCCAGGACATCCAGGTGCTGACCGCCAGCTTCCGCCCCGGCGACCGCACCGTCTTCCACACCCATCGCCATCCGGTGACGGTCTATGTGCTGGAAGGCACCTTCACCCTGGAACTGGAGGGCCGCGCGCCGCTGGTGGTCCGTGCCGGGGAAGCCATGGTCGAGCCGCCGGGCGTGAAGATGACCGGCTACAACCGCAGCGCCGACGCGCCGCTGCGGGTCGTCATCGTCTATGTCGGCGAGCCGGGCGCGCCCTTCCTCGACCTGCACTGACCGGCCGCGGGGCCGTCGGCGAGATGCTTCACGGGGATTGGACGCATCGCGTCCAACGCCCCTTCGTCCCTGGCCTACCGCATCGGCGCGGCAGGCGCGGTGTTCATCGGCGTCGGCGCGATCCGGCCATCGGTGCTCGGGGTGGTGGTGGAGCTGGTCGGCTGCGGCGCGCGCGGGCCCTGTGGCGGCTGGCCGGTGCAGGCTGCCAGGGTTGCCGCGAGGGCGACCATGCCGCCGGCGGCCAGCAGCAGGCGAAGGGGGTGGCGGGTCACAGTCATCGGGCGCTCCTCGGGTTCGTTGCAGGGGACACAAACCCCCGGCCGCCCCGAAGTTGCCGCCGGACTTCCTTCAGGGCGGCGTCAGCACGCCCACCGTCGCGCCGGCCATGCAGCAGGCGATGCTGGCCGCGACCAGGGCCGGCAACCCCAGCCGGACGATCTCCGCCCGCCGCTCCGGGCACATCGCCGCCATGCCCGTCACCATGATCCCGACCGAGGCGAAATTGGTGAAGCCGCAGAGCGCATAGGTGAGGATGACGCGCGACCGCTCGGCCAGCCCCGCCCCGCCGCTGGCGGCCAATTGCAGGTAGCTGACGAACTCGTTCACCACCACCTTCACGCCGAGGCTCGCCGCCACCGTCGCGCATTCCGCCGCGGGCACCCCCATGGCGAAGGCCAGCGGCCAGAAGACCCAGCCCGCCACCTGCTGCAGGTCAGGCCGGTCAACGGTTCCAGCATGCCGTTCAGCAGCGCCACCAGCGCCACGAAGACGATCAACGCGGCCATGATCCCGAACAGCAATTGCAGCCCATCCGCGGTGCCGCGCACCAGCGCGTCCATGGTGCTGTCGTAGATCCGCGGCGCCGCCACCGCCTCCGCCTCCGTCCCCACCGGCACCTCGCGTTCCGGCAGCATCAGCAGCGCCGCCAGGATGGCGCCCGGCGCCGAGACCAGGCTGGCGGTCAGCAATTGCCCCGCCGCATCCGGCACCACCGGGGCGATCATCGTCGCATAGACCACCAGCATGTTGCCGCTGATGGTCGCCAGCCCGGCCACCATGGCAATGAACAGCTCCGCCCGCGTCAGCCCGGCGAGCCAGGGCCGGATCAGCAGCGGCGCCTCCACCATGCCGACGAAGACATTGGCCGCGACCGAGAGGTTGCAGGCCCCGGAAAGCCCGAACAGCCAGCGCAGCCCCCGCGCCAGCACCGCCACCACCAGCGGCATCACCCGCCAATGGTACAGCACCGCCGAGAGCGCACCGACCAGCAATACCAGCGGCAGTGCCTGGAAGAACAGGATGAAGCTGGCTCCCGGCACCGCCTCCGCGAAGGGCAGCGGCCCGCCGCCGAGATAGCCGAAGACCAGGCTGGTGCCGGCCCGGGTCGCGGTGGCCAGGGCGTTCACCGCATCCCCCACCAGGGCGAAACCGGCCCGCAGCGGCGGCACGTACAGCAGCAGCGCCGCCACCAGGAGCTGCCCGCCGAGCCCGGCCAGCACCACCCGCGCCCTGACGCCGGGGCGGCAACCGCCGCAGGCCCAGGCCAGCAGGCAGAGCAGCGGCAGGCCGGCCAGGGCCTGAAGCTGCAGCAGGCTCATTCGGCCGCCTTCATCGGGCTGGGGGTATCCAGTTCCACCGCCTCGATCCGCGCCCCGGCGGCGGTGATCTTCTGGGCGGTGATCTCGATCTGCTGCACATCCTGCTGCATGTCGGCGAAATGCCGCCGGAGGCTGGCGACGCGGCGGTCGAGCCGCCCGGTCTCCTCGGCCAGCCGCGCCACCTCCAGCCGCAGGGTCTTCGCCT
>JAQGIA010000131.1 GCA_028291445.1 Belnapia sp. | reverse complement strand
GGGGGGGCGGTCACTCGGCGGCCAGCGGCACCCTGAGGGCGTCGCGCTGGCCGGCCTCATGCGCCGCCGCGCTCATCCCCCGGCCGCCGAGATCCTGGTCCAGGCTGTCGGCGGCGATCCAGCCGCTCATCATCACCATCGGCATGCCGGGACCGGGATGCGCCGCGCCGCCGGCGAGGTAGAGGCCCTTCACCTGGCGGGAACGGTTGCCCGGCTTGAAGGCGCCGAGGAAGGCGCCGTGGCTGGCCAGGCCATAGATGGCGCCGTTCAGCACCTTGTAGCGCTCATGGATATCGACCGGGGTCAGGGCGCCCTCGACCACGATGCGCTCCTCGATATCCTCCATGCCGGCGGTGCGCTTCAGCTTATCGAGGATGGTCTGCCGATAGGGGGCGAACATCCTGGACCAGTCGTGGCCCGGCCGCAGGTAGGGGGTATGGACCAGCACGTACAATGCCTCGCCGCCCGGGGGGGCCACCGTGTCGTCCGAGCAGGACGGCGCCGCCAGATAGGCGGTCGGATCGGGCGCCGGCTCGCCGCGCTTGTAGATGGCGTCGAATTCCTCCTCCGCGTCGCGGGAGAAGACGAAGCAATGGTGCGCCAGATGGTCGTAGCGCTTCTTGAGCCCGAGATAGAGCACCACGCCGGAGCAGGCCGGCTCGAAGCCCTTTTTGGCGTATTTCTCGCCGACCGGGCCACCGACCAGCTCCTTGTAGGTGCGGATGGCATCCATGTTGGAAATGACGGCATCGCAGGCGATGCGTTCGCCGGTCGCGGTGCGGACCGCCTTCATGGTGCCATTCTCGACGTCGAAGCCGGTGACCTCGACGCTGTGGCGCAGGTCGGCGCCGAGCGAGGCTGCCAGATTGGCCAGGCCCTCGGCGACGGCGCGGGTGCCGCCCTTGGGGTACCAGATGCCCTCGCTCGCCTGCATGTCGCCGATCGAGCAGAGCACCGCCGGGGCGAGGTAGGGGCTGGAGCCGACATATTGGCAGAAATGGTCGAGCATCTGCGCCAGCCGCGCATCCGGCACATGGCCGCGGATGACCTTGGCCACGGTGCGGCCCATGCGCAAAGCCATCACGTCGCGCATGGTGTTGGGGGCGAAGTTGGACTTCATGTCGATGGTGTCGGTCAGGCCCTCGACCGACTTCCAGAAGAAGAATTTCTCCGAGATCTCGTGCAGGTTCTTCGCCACCTGCTGGAAGCGCCTGTAGCCCTCGCCCTGGTTGGTGCCCGGGGCGAAGCTGTCCATGGCACGGGCCATGGCGTCGACGTTCTCGATCAGGTCGATCTGCGTCTTGTCTTCGAAGAAGCAGCGCCATTGCGGATCGAGCCGGATCAGCGGCAGGTCCTGCGCCTGGTCGCGGCCGGCCTCGGCGAAGATGCGCCGCAGCACGCGCGGCACGGTCAGGATCGTCGGCCCCATGTCGAAGCGGAAGTCGCCCCCGGCAGAGCCGGAAGCGCCCTTCATGCCATTGGGCGAGGGCAGCTTCAGCACCGCGGCCTTGCCGCCTAGCCAGGGATTCTTGTCGAGCAGCGTCACCTTGTGGCCGCGTGCCGCAGCCGTCGCTGCCGCCGCCAGGCCGCCAAGGCCGCCACCCACCACTACAACATGCGAGCCCATGCCCGTTCCCCCTGCGGCCCGGTCCCGGGCCTGCTCATGCATTGCATCGCCCGCCGCGGGCAGATGGCCGCCCAGCGGCTGGAGTTCAACGCGCCGCCTGATAGGTCGGCGCAATCTCGGAGAAGCCGGTGCCCTGCGGCACGGCACCGAGGCCAAGGTCCCGTGCCAGCAGCCCGGTGGTGATGCGCGCGCCCTCGTAGATCACCGGCAGGCCGCTGCCGGGATGGGTGCCGCCGCCCACCAGGTACAGCCCGTCGAGGTCGCTGAACCGGTTGCGCGGCCGGAAGCAGAGCATCTGCCCCAGGTCGTGCGACAGGTTGAAGGTGGCGCCGAAGCCGACCGCGTATTCGTCGCGCCATTCGCGCGGCGTGATCATGCGCTCGTAGCGGATGCGGCTTTCGATGTCGTGCACGCCGAGGATCTTGAGCCGGTCGAGCGCCAGCCGGCGGTAGCGTTGCGCCTCGGCGGTCCAGTCGAAGCCGTGCTCCTCGGCATCCCGCATGTTCGGCACCGGCACCAGCACGTACAGGCTGGAATGGCCGGGTGGGGCCATGCTCGGGTCGGTCACGCTCGGGTTGTGCATATAGAGGCTCGGGACATCGGGGATTTCCCCGGTCTCGATCTGGTGGATGTTCCGCCGGTATTCCTCGGAGAGCAGCACCGTGTGGTGCGCGATATCCGGCAGGGTCCCCTCGATGCCCAGGTAGAGCATGAAGGTCGAGCAGGAGAAGCGGGCCTTGTTGATCCGCTTGTCCGGCCACTGCTTGCGCAGCGCATCCGGAATGAGCTTCGGCACCGCATGGGCGAAGTCGGCATTGACCACCACCGCGTCGGCGGCGTGATGCTTGCCGCCGGCCTCCACGCCCACCGCGCGCCGGCCCTTGAAGGCCACTTGGTCGACCGGCGAATTCAGCCGGATATCCACGCCCAGCCGCTCCGCGACGCGAGCCATGGCGGCGGATACCGCGCCGCAGCCGCCTACGGGATGGAAGATGCCGTGCTCGTATTCCAGGAAGGACAGGATGGTGAAAAGGCTCGGGCAGCGGAACGGGCTCATCCCGAGGTATTTCGTCTGGAAGGAGAAGGCGAGCCTGACCCGTGGGTCCTTGAAATAGGTTGCCAGATCCTCGTCGACCGTGCGGTGCGGCCGCATCAACGGCAGGCTTTTCAGCACGCCGGGGGCGAGGAAGCGGGTGGGCGAGGAGAAGGGGTTCTCCAACACCGGGCGGAAGGCTGCCAGCTTGCGGCGGTTCTCCTCCATGAAGGGGCGGAGGCCCCGCTCATCCCCCGGAGCAAGGCGACGGAGCGCCGCCTCCATCGCATCCAGGTCCGGGGTGGCGTCGATGGTGGCGGAGCCCTCGAAGACCAGCCGGTACAGGGGATCGAGGCGAATGAGCTTCACCTCCTCCTCCAGGCTGGCGCCGCAACTGGAGAAGATCTCGGACAGGATGCGGGGATACAGGAAGAAGGTGGGGCCGAGGTCGAAGCGATAGCCCTGCTCGGTGGTGAGGGTCCGGGTCCGGCCGCCGACCATCGCATCCTTCTCGTGGATGGTGACCCGTGCGCCCTGGGCGGCGAGCAGCATGGCGGCGGCCAGCCCACCGGGGCCGGCGCCGATGATGGCGACCCTGGGTCGGCTGGCCTGAAGGGCAGGGGCGGCAAACGGTGCGTTCATGCGCTATCGACGTCCATGCGCTTCGGTTGACGAGGTCTTGCGCAAAATGCGGTGGGTCGCGTCAACCGCAAGCCTGCCTGGCCGCGATAAAACCATAACCCGGCTGGATCACGCCGCCGGCAGCAGCGCGAGCAGGCTGTCAGCCGCCTCGATCTCCGCCAGCCGCGCCGCCGCACGGGGCAGCAGCCGGGCCAGGTAGAAGGTGGTGAGGGGGGCATAGCGGGCATCGGCCCTGGCGGCCCGGGCCAGCATCCAGCCGCCGAGCGTCCAGCCGGCGGCATCCAGGTAGGCGGCGGCCGAGGCCTGGGCGGCGGCGGCATCCGCCTGGCCACGATCCAGCATCCAGGCGGTGGCTTGCTCCAACGACTGGGCCGCCGCGGCCAGCCGGGGGTCGGCGGCGCGGACCTCGGCGATCACCGCACGCATCTCCGTCCCGTTGTCGCGGAACAGCTTGCGAGTCACCAGGTCGATGGCCTGGATACCGTTGGTGCCCTCGTAGATCGGCGCGATGCGGGCATCCCGCAGCACCTGGGCCGCACCGGTATCCTCGACGAAGCCCATGCCGCCATGGACCTGGATACCGAGGCTGGCGACATCCACGCCGCGGTCGGTGCACCAGGATTTCACGATCGGGGTCAGCAGCGCGACCCGGGCCTCCGAGGCGCCCCCCTTGTCGGAACCGGCCAGGCGGGACCGGTCCAGCGCGGCCCCGGCCTCCAGCGCCAGCAGCCGTCCGGCCAGGGTGATCGCCCGCATCTCGGCCAGCATCCGCGCCACGTCCGGATGGCGGTTGATCGGGATGCCGCCCTGGATACGGTCGGCGGCATAGGCCTCGGCCAGGGCCAGCGCCCGGGCGCCCTGGGCCACGCCCTCCACGCCGACGCCGAGCCGGGCGGCATTCATCATGGCGAACATGGCGTTCAGCCCGCGATTGGGCTCGCCGACCAGCTGGGCTTCGGCGCCCTCGAACAGCATGACGCAGGTAGGGGAGGCGTGGATGCCCAGCTTCTTCTCGATCCCGCCGCAGCGGAGCGCATTGGGCGTGCCGTCCGGCAGCACTTTCGGCGCGGCGAACAGGCTGATGCCCCGGGTGCCCGGCGGGGCATCGGGCAACCGGGCGAGGATCAGGTGCAGGGTATTCGGGGTCAGGTCGTGGTCGCCCCAGGTGATGTAGATCTTCTGGCCGGTGATCCGGTAGCTGCCGATCCCGTCTGGCTCGGCCTTGGTACGGACCTGGGAGAGGTCGCTGCCGGCCTGGGGCTCGGTCAGGCACATGGTGCCGGTCCATTCGCCGGAAACCAGCCTGGGCAGCCAGGCCTCCTGCTGGGCCGGGGTGGCGAAGCGGACCAGCGCCTCGATGGCGCCGGCGGTCAGCAGGGGGCAGAGGCTGAAGGCCATGTCGCCGCTGGTGACGAGTTCGGAGACGGCCATCCAAAGGGCCTGCGGCAACTCCTGGCCGCCGATG
The DNA here is from genome assembly GCA_028291445.1 of Belnapia sp. GTDB lineage: Bacteria > Pseudomonadota > Alphaproteobacteria > Acetobacterales > Acetobacteraceae > Belnapia. The sequence goes on along the minus strand of JAQGIA010000131.1, from coordinate 1,353 downwards.
GGAATGCCGTTGACCTCGGCCGGGGCGGCGAGGCCTTGCCAGCCGCCATCCACCCAGCCGCGATAGGCGTCCCGGTAGGAAGGCGGCACCCGGACCACGCCATTCTCGTAGATCGCGCCGAGCCGGTCGGCGGCCTGGGTATGCGGCCAGAGGATTTCACGGGCGAAACGCTCGGCTTCGCCGATGATGGCGGCGATATCGTCCGGGCTGATCGGGAGGCCGGATGCCGCGGTCAGGCCCGGCAGGTCCACCACATGGGTAAGGCCGAAGATCAGGTCATCGGCGGGCGTCGTGGCGGCGTCGATCATGCTTGTTCGCTCTCTTGGGGCCGTGTGGGGACCGTTGGGCGAATCTCTAGCACATCCCGCCGCGGCTCAAGCGTTAGGCTGCACCTGGGTAGGCATCGGCGGCACGCGCCGCCGGATGGGTGGGAGCCGGGGCCCCCACCCGGATGATCAGCCCCGGCCGCGAGGGGCGCTGGCCCGCGAGGTCGTGGCGCGGCCACCCTTCGCCGCAGCCGTCGTCCGGCCGGCCGCCCCGCGCGGCGCTGCCTTGGCTTTGGGCTTCGCGGCGGAAGCGGATGCGCGCTTGGCCGGGGCAGCGGCAGCGCGCTTCTTGGCCGCGCCGGACGCTGGTTTTGCGGTTGCACCGGAAGCGCGCTTGGCGGTCGTGCCGGAGGCGCGCTTGGCTGACGTGCCGGGGGCGCGCTTGGCCGTCCCGCCGGTGGCGCGCTTGGCGGTCGCCGCCCCACGCTTGGCGGGCGTAGCGGTGGTACGCTTCGTAGCCGTGCCGGAGGTGCGTTTTGCTGTCGTGCCGGAGGTGCGCTTGGCCGGGGCGGCAGCGGTCCGCTTCGTGGCCGTGCTGGACGCGCGCCTGGTCGCCGTGGTGGAGGCGCGCTTGGAGGTCGCACCAGTGGTGCGCTTCGCAGGTGAAGCGGAAGCGCGTTTCGTGGCCGTGCCGGCAGCACGCTTCGTGGCCGTGCCGGCAGCACGCTTCGTGGTGGTGCCGGACGCGCGCTTCGTCGTCGCGCTGCCGGCTCGCTTGGTGGTGGTCGCCGCCGTCCGCTTCGAGGCTGCGGGGGCACGTTTCGGTGCCGCCTTGCCGGAAGCCGTGCGCTTGGCAGCGGGAGCAGCAGCCCGCTTCGCCGGTGTGGCACGCGTGGTGCCCGCCTTGGCGCCATTGCTGCGCGATGCGGCGGCCTTGCGCGGGCTGCGGCTGCTGCCGCCCTCGCCTTGTGCCGTACGCGAGGCAGCGGCGCCCGACGGCTTGCGGGCCGCAGCCCGGGGCTTGCGAGCCGGCGGTGCGCTTTCCGTCTCGGCGCTGGCGGCGCGGCGCGCGCGCGGCTTGCGGGCC
>JAQGIA010000124.1 GCA_028291445.1 Belnapia sp. | reverse complement strand
CCTCTCCCGGTTTGCCGCGCAGCCTAGGCAAGACCACGGACGAGGCCAAGCGAGGTCGATGCTACATCAGAATCCATTGGCAAAGGCTTACCGCAAGGGCGCGATCGCAGTTGGCAGACCGACCGCCCAGCCGGACCGCGCCCCCGCTTCGGGCATGCGCTGCCGCAGCGTCGGGTCCAGCCGGTCGCGCAGCCAAATCCCCAGCACCAAAACCAAGAAGGTGGTCAGCACGATGGTCGCCGCCGGCGCCAGCAGGATCCAGGGCGCCCCCGTCAGATACTCCATAGCCCACCATGGAACCCAGCGAGGTCTCCGGCGGCTGCACCCCGAGGCCGAGGAAGGACAGCCCGCTTTCCAGCAGGATGATCTCGGGGAAGGCGAGCGTCATCGAGACGATGGGAGTAGAGGCGATGTTCGGCAGCACATGCCGCCCATAGACCCGTCATGACGAGGCGCCGGGCTGGCGCACCGCCGCCGCATAGCCCTGCGCCCCGGCGCTGATCGCCAGGCCGCAGGGCACCGTCGTCGTCACGTGGTTGCGGGAGGTCACGCCCTCCCGACATAGCCGGTCGAGGTTCGGCGTGCGCAGGAAGCCGGCACCCAGCCAGGGGATGCAACCCGCCCGTCACTGGTCGACGACGATGAGCAATACATTGCTCGGCCGCCGCATCCCGAACGCCCTCGATGGGGTCGGGCGATAGCGCGTGGATGCCGACGGAAGCGTGTCGGTTCGGCGTCAGTTGCGTGATAGCGGCAGGCCGGCCGTCAATCCCCGACGGCATGCGCCCTGAGGTCGTCGAGAGCGCAGACCTCGAGCGCCGCGACATGCGTCGCCTCCAGCAGCACGCGGGGCGCCCGCCCGGCCTGGCGGGCTTCCTCCCAGCGGGCGGCGCACAGGCACCAGCGGTCGCCCGGCCGCAGCCCGGCGAAGCCATAGGCCGGCACCGGCGTGCTGAGGTCGTTGCCCCGCATCTTGGAGAAGGCGAGGAATTCGGCCGTCACCTCCACGCAGACCACGTGCAGGCCCAGGTCTTCCGGCCCGGTATTGCAGCAACCGTCGCGGAAGAAGCCGGTCAGCGGCGCCACCGAGCAGGGCAGCAGCACCCCGCCCAGCACGTTGGTGGCCGGGGGTTGCCGCCCCGGCCCATCCCGCCGCGGCCCGAACCCGCCATCCGGCATCAGAAATCCTCCGATCGGATTTGTGAAGAAATGCCCTGCGCCGCTGCCTCTGCGAGACCTTCGCTCACGGACATTCCTTCACAAACTCTCAGGCCGCGGCCCGGATCGCCGCCGCCAGCACCGCCTCGCTCACCTCGCCCGAGAAGCCCTCGAAATTCTTCTCGAACCGGGCGACCAGATCCTGCGCCGTGCGGTCGTAGGCCGCCTTGTCGGCCCAGGTCTCGCGCGGATTAAGCACCTCGTCCGGAATGCCCGGCACCGACTTCGGAATGGACAGGCCGAAGAACGGGTCGGTCACGTAATCCACCTTGGCCAGCGAGCCGTCGAGCGCCGCCCGCAGCAGCGCGCGGGTGTGCCGGATGGACATGCGCTTGCCGGTGCCATAGGCGCCGCCGGTCCAGCCGGTATTGACCAGCCAGCAATCGGCGCCGTGCCGGTCGATCAGGTCGGACAGCAGCTTGCCGTAGACCTCCGGGTGGCGCGGCAGGAAGGGCGCGCCGAAGCAGGTGCTGAAGGTCGCCTGCGGCTCCTTGCCCAGGCCCTTCTCGGTGCCCGCGACCCGCGCCGTATAGCCCGACAGGAAGTGGTACATCGCCTGCGCCGCCGAGAGCTTGGAGATCGGCGGCAACACGCCGAAGGCATCCGCCGTCAGCATCACCACATTCTTCGGCACCCCGGCCTGGCCGCCCTTGGCGGTGTTCGGGATGAACTCCAGCGGGTAGCAGGACCGGGTATTCTCGGTCAGCGCGCCATCCTCGAGGTCGAGGTTGCCACGCGCATCGCCGACCACATTCTCCAGCACCGCGCCGAAGCGGTGGCTGGCGTCCCAGATCTGCGGCTCGGCATCGCGCGACAGGCGGATGACCTTGGCGTAGCAGCCGCCTTCGAAGTTGAACACGCCGGTATCCGACCAGCCATGCTCGTCGTCGCCGATCAGGCTCCGCTCCGGGTCGCTGCTCAGCGTGGTCTTGCCGGTGCCGGACAGGCCGAAGAACAGCGCGGTATCGCCGCCCTTGCCGACATTGGCGCTGCAATGCATCGGCAGCACGCCCTTGGCGGGCAGCAGCCAATTCATCACGGTGAAGATCGATTTCTTGATCTCGCCGGCATAGCTGGTCCCGGCGATCAGGATGGTCTGCTGCGCGAAGGACAGCGCGATGCAGGTGCTGGTGCGGCAGCCATCCGTGGCCGGGTCGGCTTCGTATTCCGGCGCATGCAGAATGGTGAAGTCCGGGGTGAAGCCGGCCAGTTCCTCGACCGGCGGGCGGATGAACATGTTGCGGGCGAACAGCGCATGCCAGGCATTGGTGGTGACCAGCCGCACCCGGATGCGGTGCGCCGGGTCGGCCCCCGCATACAGGTCCTGGGTGAACAGCTCCGGCCGGGCGCCGAGCCAGGCGCGGACCTTGCCCGACAGGCCGCGGAACTTCTCCGGCGCCATCGGCTGGTTGATCTTGCCCCACCAGATCTCGTCATGGACCTCCGGGTCGTCGACCACGAATTTGTCCTGCACCGAACGGCCGGTATGCACCCCGGTCACCGCCATGAAGGCGCCATCGGCGGAAAGCCGACCCTCGCCCCGCCGCAGCGCATGGCCGTACAAACCGGCGGCGGTCAGGTTGGCATGAATGGCATTGGGGTTTGCCACGCCGGTCCCAGCAAGGGCGGTCTCGGGCGCGGACTCGGGCGCGGGCATGCAGTATCCTCCAGACAATACGAGAACCAGGCGACCAATCTGCCGGCGCGACACCTGACGGCTGAGCATTTCGGGTAGTGCCGAGGCTAAATTACGGCGCGAAGACAGTGGGGGTCAACGCAGCTTGCCGCACATTGCTGACAGTTGGATGGCAACCAAGCCGATTTGGCCTCAACCCTTGCGTGACCGGCCCTCGCGCGCTGCCCGCACCAGTTCCGTCCGGACCTGGCCGGGCTCCGCCACCGGCCCGGCGAAGGCCAGCCGCCGCACCGCATCCCCGGCGGCGAGGTCCACCCCATCCACGTCCACCCCAACCATCCGCCACTCCCCCGGCGGCCCGCCCAGCAGCCCGATGGCGATCGCCGCCACCGCATCGGCATGGTCGGCATTCACATGGCCGACGATATCCTCGGCCGCCGCCGCGAGGGCCGCCACCGCCGCCGGATCCGGCCGCCACTCGGCCAGCTTCAACCGATGGGCGCGGGCGAAGCCGCCGACCAGCAGCGCCCCGCCGACCGCCATCCGCCACAGCGCGAAATCGGCGAAATCGGCATACATCGCCGCATAGGGGTGCCGCGCCAGCCAGCGCGCCTTCAGTGCCGGGACCTCCGCCGCCGGGACCTCGGCGGCCAGGCCGGTCAGGGTCACCCGGGGGGCGGTCTGCGGATTGGGGCCATCCGGGGTGCCAGTGAACAGCAGGGCGCAGCGCGGCTCGGCCCGCAAATGCCGGGTATGCTCGGATAGCGAGGACAGCAGCAGCAAGGGCGCGCCATCCGCCGCCGCCGCCGGGGTGACCAGGCTGGCGAAGGGCTGGCTGGCGAAGGGCTGGCCCCCGGCTTGCGTCGCCTCCCCGGCTTGCATCGCCCCCGCCTGCATCGCCCCCGTCTGGGTCGCCCCCGCCTGGGTCGCCCCCGCCTGGGTCGCCAGGGTGGCCGAGGCAGCACCGCGAACCAGGCAGCGCGCCTCGAAAGCCAGGTTTTCGGTCACCATCTGATTCCCGTCCGGGTTGTGCCACAATCCCGCACCATATGAGGTATCATATCCCGGGCGCATCCTCACCCGGCGGAGACCGCATCAATGGCTGCCACGATCGCCCTGGTGGACGACGACCGCAATATCCTGACTTCCGTCTCGATGACCCTGGAACAGGAAGGCTTCACCGTCCGCACCTATACCGATGGGGAAAGCGCGCTCCAGGGGCTGCTGGCCAAGCCCGCGGATCTGGCGGTGCTCGACATCAAGATGCCGCGGATGGACGGGATGGAGCTGCTCCAGCGGCTTCGCCAGCGCAGTGCCATGCCGGTGGTCTTCCTCACCTCCAAGGATGAGGAAGTCGATGAGCTGATGGGGCTTCGCCTCGGCGCCGACGACTATATCACCAAGCCCTTCAGCCAGCGGCTGCTGCTGGAGCGCATCCGCGCCCTGCTGCGCCGCAACGAGGTCTCCCGCGCCGAGGGCAGCGGCAGCCCGGCCGGCGGCGTGCTGGTGCGCGGCGACCTGGTGCTGGACGAGACCAAGCATACCTGCGTCTGGAAGGGCACCGACATCCAGCTGACCGTCACCGAATTCCTGCTGGTGAAGGCCATGGCGCTGCGGCCGGGCATGGTGAAGAACCGCGACCAGCTGATCGATGCCGCCTATGGCGAGAACATCTACGTCGACGACCGGACCATCGACAGCCATGTGAAGCGGGTGCGGAAGAAGTTCCGCCACGTCGACGGCGAATTCGCCCAGATCGAGACGCTCTACGGGATCGGCTACCGCTACAAGGAAAGCTGAGGAGCCTCAGCCTCCCCCGATCAGCCCCCCTGGTGCGCCCGCCGGTACGGGTGCGCCGGATAGGTCCCGAGCACCTTCAACTCGCGGGAGAAGAAGGCCAGCTCCTCCAGCGCCCGGGCCACCGCCGGCTCCTCCGGGTGGCCGTCCACGTCGGCCAGGAATTGCGTCGCGGTGAACTCGCCGTCGAGCATGTAGCTTTCCAGCTTGCTCATGTTCACCCCGTTGGTGGCGAAGCCGCCGAGCGCCTTGTAGAGGGCGGCCGGGATGTTGCGGACCCGGAAGACGAAGGTGGTCACGCAATCCGGGGTGCCCGGGGCGGGCATCGCCGGCGCCGGGGCGCAGACGTAGAAGCGGGTGGTGTTGTGCGCCGCATCCTCGACGTTGCGCCGCAGGATCTCGAGCCCGTAGATCTCGGCGGCCAGGGCGCTGGCGATGGCCGCATCCTCGGTGCCGCCGCGCGCCGCGATGATCTCCGCCGCCCCCGCGGTATCCGCCTCGATCACCGGGACCAGCGACAGCTCGCGCAGGATGTTCCGCACCTGGCCCAGCGCCACGGGGTGGCTATGGGCCCGCTTCAGGCTGGACAGCGTCGCCCCGCGCGGCGCCAGCAGGCAGTGCTCCACCCGCTCGAAATGCTCGCCCACCACGGAAAGCCCGGATTCCGGCAGCAGCCGGTGGATATCCGGCACCCGCCCGGCCAGCGAATTCTCGCAGGGCAGCATGGCGAGGCCGGCCTGGCCGCCGCGCACCGCATCCATCGCCGCCTCGAAGCTGGCGCAGGGCAGGGTCGTCCAGCCGGGATAGGCGGCACGGCAGGCCAGGTCCGAATAGGCGCCAAGCAGGCCCTGGAAAGCGATTACGTCGGTCATTTTGCGCCGTTGCCATGAGGGTCCGCGGCTTCTAATCGACGCTCGCGACGGGCGCAAACCGGAGGGGCAGACCATGGATGCATTCATCGCCGCGGCCGAAGCCGCGGCCGAGGCGGCCGGCGCCGCCATCCGCCCGCTGTTCCGCAGCCCCCTGCTGGTCGAGGCCAAGGGCGATGCCAGCCCGGTCACCGCCGCCGACCGCGACGCCGAGCAGGCGATGCGCGCCGTCCTCGCCGAGCGCTTCCCCGGCCATGGCATCTGGGGCGAGGAATTCGGCCCGGACCGGGCGGAAGCCGAGTACCTCTGGGTGCTCGACCCGATCGACGGCACCCGCGCCTTCGTCACCGGCCGGCCGCTGTTCGGCACGCTGATCGGCCTGCTGCACCGTGGCGTGCCGGTGCTCGGCGTGATCGACCAGCCCGGCATCGGCGAACGCTGGATCGGCGCCCGCGGCCGCCCCACCACCTTCCGCTCGCCGCTCGGCGGCACCCCCCGCTGCCGCCCCTGCGCCAGCCTCGCCGCCGCCGAGCTGTCCTGCACCAGCCCCGACATGTTCACCCCGGCGGACCGTCCGGGCTTCGAGCGGTTGCGCGCCAGCGCCCGCCGCGTCACCTGGGGCGGCGATTGCTACGCCTATGGGCTGCTGGCGCTCGGCCTGGTCGATGTGGTCGCGGAATCCACCATGCAGCCCTGGGACTGGGCCGCGCTGGTCCCGGTGGTGGAAGGCGCCGGCGGGCGGGTCACCGGCTGGGGCGGCGAGGCGCTGACGCTGGGCAGCGACGGCCGCGTCCTCGCGGTGGGCGACCCGGCGCTGCTGGCGGAGGCCATCGGCCAGCTCGGCGGCTAATTGTTGTCCCCGGCGGGCCGAACCCCCATCCTGCGGAGATGGATCGCCGCACCCTCATCGCCTCGGGCCTCGCCCTTCCCTTCCTCCTGCCGAGTGCCGCCCGCGCCCAAGGGGGCGCCGTGGTCCGCAGCCACGCCCTGTCGCTGCTCGGCGAACCGGCGCTGCCGGCGGATTTCACCCATTTTCCCTGGGTGAACCCCGATGCCCCGAAGGGCGGCGAGATCGCGCTGACCGCGCTCGGCAGCTACGACAGCTTCAATGGCTACGTCCTGCGCGGCACCCCGGCAGTGGGCCTGACCAACCTCTACGATACCCTGCTGAAGAGCAGCACCGACGAGGCCAGCGCCGAATACTGCCACCTGGCCGTGGCGATCGAGCAGCCGGCCGACCGCCTGGGCGTCACCTTCGAATTGCACCCGGCCGCCCGCTTCCACGACGGCAGGCCGGTCACCGCCGACGACGTGGTCTGGACCTTCAACACCCTCCGCCAGCATGGCAGGCCCTTCTACCGTGCCTATTGGGCCGACGTGACGGAGGTGGTGGCGGAAGCCCAACGCCGCGTCACCTTCCGCTTCAAATCCAATGAGAACCGCGAGCTGGCGCTGATCCTCGGCCAGATGCCGGTGCTGCCGAAGCATTGGTGGGAGGGCCGCGACTTCGCCCGGCCGCTGCTGGAGGCGCCGCTCGGCTCCGGCCCCTACCGGCTGGAACGCTTCGAAAGCGGCCGCAGCCTCACCTATCGCCGCGTCCCGGAGTATTGGGCGCGCGACCTGCCCACGGCCAGGGGCACCGCGAATACCGATGTCATCCGCTACGAGTACTTCCGCGACGCCACCGTGGCGCTGGAAGCCTTCAAGGCCGGGCAGATCGACTTCCGCACCGAGAACATCGCCAAGGAATGGGCGACGGCCTACGACTTCCCAGCGGTGCAGCGCGGCCTGGTCAAGCGCGACGAAATCCGCCACGAAATCCCGACCGGCATGCAGGCCTTCGCGGTCAACCTCCGCCGCTCGCTGTTCCAGGATGCCCGGGTCCGCCGCGCCCTCATCGAGGTCTTCGACTTCGAATGGATGAACGCCAACCTGTTCTACGGCAGCTATGCCCGCACCACCTCCTACTTCTCCAATTCCGAGCTGGCTTCCTCCGGCATTCCCGAAGGCCGCGAGCTGGAGATATTGCAGGCATACAAGGGAAAGGTGCCGGACCGGCTCTTCACCGAGGCCTATGCGCTGCCGGTCACCGATGGCTCGGGCAACAACCGCGAGGGGCTGCGCCGGGCGCTGGCGCTGCTGCGCGACGCCGGCTGGGTGGTGAAGGACCGCAAGCTGGTCAATGCCCAGGGCCAGGGCTTCGCCTTCGAAATCCTGCTGCAGGGTCCGAGCTTCGAGCGCGTGGCGCTGCCCTACGTGCAGATCCTCCAGCGGCTCGGCATGGAGCCCCGGGTGCGAACCATCGACCCGGCGCAGTACCAGGTCCGCATAGATGCCTTCGACTACGACATGACGGTGGAAAGCCAGGGCCAGTCGCTGTCGCCGGGCAATGAGCAGCGGGACTTCTGGACCAGCGCCAAGGCGCAGGAGAACGGCAGCCAGAACGTCGCCGGCATCGCCAACCCGGTGGTGGATGAACTGGTGGAACTGGTCATCGCCGCCCCCGACCGCGCCGAGCTGATCGCCCGCACCCGCGCGCTGGACCGCGTGCTGCTCTGGGGCGACTACATGATCCCGCAATGGCACAGCCGGACCTTCCGCCTCGCCTATTGGGACAAGTTCGGCCGCCCGCCGCGCAATCCGAAATACGCCCTGGCGCTCGATAGCTGGTGGATCGAGCGGACGCGCGAGGGCACGGTGGAACAGGGCAAGCGCGAAGCCCGGCCGGCCCAGTAGTGAATACGGGCCAGTGATGAGGGGCCGATAATGGGTGGCTACCTGCTGCGCCGCCTGCTGCTGGTGGTGCCGACGCTGATCGGCATCATCCTGATCAATTTCGCCGTGGTGCAATTCGCCCCCGGCGGCCCGGTCGACCAGATGCTGGCCGAGCTGAAGGGCGATGCCGGCAGCAGCCTCGGCCGCATCTCCGGCGAGGGTCAGGGCGAAACCCGCGGCCCCGTCCGCAACGAGAACAGCAGCAATACCACCAGCTACCGCGGCGCGCGTGGGCTCGACCCCGCCATCGTCGCCGAGATCGAGAAGGCCTTCGGCTTCGACAAGCCCTGGCCCGACCGGCTGGCCGAGATGCTGGCCGGCTATGCCCGCTTCGACCTCGGCCGCAGCCTGTTCCGCGACCGGCCGGTGGTGGATCTGATCATCGAGAAGATGCCGGTCTCCGTCTCGCTCGGTCTCTGGTCCACGCTGATCATCTATCTGGTCTCCATTCCCTTGGGCATCCGCAAGGCGGTGCGGGACGGCAGCCGGTTCGACGTGGCGACCAGCGCGGTGGTGCTGGTCGGCTACGCCATCCCCGGCTTCCTCTTCGCCATCCTGCTGGTCGTGCTGTTTGCCGGGGGGAGCTTCGTGCAGTGGTTCCCATTGCGCGGGCTGCTCTCGCCGGGGATGGAGCACGCCCCCTTCCTCAGCCGCGCCGCCGATTACGCCTGGCACATGGTGCTGCCGACCATCGCCCTGGTCATCGGCGGCTTCGCCGGGCTGACCATGCTGACCAAGAACTCCTTCCTGGAGGAGATCAACAAGCAATACGT
>JAQGIA010000095.1 GCA_028291445.1 Belnapia sp. | reverse complement strand
TGGCCCCGGCGCTCTCCTCGGGGAACCTCGAGAAGACCATGGCCGCCCCGGTCTGCGTCATCGTCGGCACCGACATGGAATTCTACGAGAAGCTGCCGCAGCTTTTCCCGCATGCCGATGCGCGGTCCTGGTTCACCTCCAGCCCGGCGCTGGCCGAGGAGACGGCGTTCCGCAACGGCACCTTGCAGGGCGCCTACCTGATGCTGGCGGCCAAGGCGGTGGGGCTCGATTGCGGCGCCATGTCCGGCTTCGACAAGCCGAAGGTGGACGAGGCTTTCTTCGGCGGTACCAAGGTGAAGTCCAATTTCCTGGTGAACCTCGGCCATGGCGATCCGAGCGGCGTGTTCGAGCGGCTGCCCCGCCTGAGCTTCGAAGAAGCCTGTTCCCTTGCCTGATTGACGCAAATAGCAGGGGGTCCGGGGGAACGTTCCCCCGGCCTTGTTCACTCCGCGTCGATCACCGGCGCGACCACCGCCGCCACATCCAGCAGCGCCGCATCGCCGAAGCGCGGCCCGACGATCTGCACGCCGACGGGCATGCCATGCGGCCCCTTGGTGCAGGGGATGGCGATGCAGGGCACGTGCAACAGCGTCCACATGCTGTTGAACACCGGGTTGCCGGTATCCTGGCGGCCGAGCGGCGCCTCGCCCGCCGCCGCCGGGGTGAGGATCGCATCGAAGCGCGGGAAGAGCGCGTCGAACAGCTTGCGGCAATCGCCGGCCAGGTTGTAGGCGCCGGCCATCTGGCTGCCGGTGATATTGGCGAAATTCTCCACCCGGTCGCGGAAGTCGGCGTGCAGCTTGCCGTGCGCGGCGAGGTATTCCTGCAGGAAGGCGCCGCGGCCCTCGCCGAGCAGCACGATGCGCTGGGCCTCGGTGATGCCCTCGAAGGGCTGCGGCAGGCTGAGTTCCTCGACGATGGCGCCGGCCGCTTCCAGCCGCTTGCCGGCGAGCAGCAGGGCGTTCTGCGCCTCCTCCGAGGCGAGGTGCCAATTCGGTCCGTGGCAGATGCCGATGCGCAGTTGCTGCACGGTCTTGCCACGGGGCTTGCCGTCCGGCGTCTCGATGTCGAACAGGCGGAAGGCCTCGGCGACCAGGCGCAGATCGGCCGGGGCGCGGCCATACCAGCCGATGGTGTCGAGGGTATGCGAATAGCGCTTGGCGCCTTCGGAATTCACCACGCCATGGGTCGGCTTCATCGCATAGACGCCGCAGAAGGAGGCCGGGCGGATGGTGCTGCCGCCGGTCTGGGTGCCGAAGGCCAGCGGCACCATGCCATCGGCGACCGCGGCGGCGGAGCCGGAGGAGGAGCCGCCCGGGGTGCGGGCCGGATCATGCGGGTTGCGGGTCAGCGCCCGGCGGCCGCCGGAGGCGAATTCCACCGTATCGGTCTTGCCGAGGATCACCGCGCCCTCGCCCCGGGCGATGCCGACGCAGGCGGCGTCGCGGCCCTGTTGCAGCCCCTGGTAGATCGGCGAGTTGTGGGTGGTCGGCATGTCGGCGGTGTCGATCATGTCCTTCACGCCGAGCGGTATGCCGTGCAGCACGCCGCGGACCGTCGCCTTGTCCACTTCGCGCGCGCTGCGGATGGCGAGCATCGGGTCGAGATAGGACCAGGCCTTGGTGACCGGGTCGCGCTCGGCGATGCGGGCGAGGCAGGACCGGGTCAGCGCCTCGGCGGTCAGGGTGCCTTCGCGCAGCCGGGCGGCGGCGGCGGCGGCGGTGAGCTGCCAGGGTTCCATGGGGTTTCTCCTGTCAGCCGCGCACCCGGAAGACGGGCATCGGCTCTTCGAATTTATCGGTCACGCGCGGCAGTCCGGCGGCGGTCTCGGCGACGGTTTTTGCAAGGACCGCCATGCGCGCCAGTTGCTCCGGCGTCAATCCGGCAAGGCCATGACGGGCTGCAAAGGCGGCAATTTCCTCGACGCTTGGCTCGGTCATGCGGGGCTCCTCAAAGCACGGGCCTGCTGGCCCGCATACGCTTCAAAGCACGGGCCTCCGGGCCCGATGCGGCGTGGCGGCTTCCAGCGCGGCGGCGGCGCGCAGCACCATCGCCTCATCGAAGTGCCGGCCCATGATCTGGGCGTTCAGCGGCAAGCCATCGGCATCGAAGCCGGTGAGGACCGACATGGCCGGATGGCCCGATAGGTTGGCGATGTTCATCGCGCTCTCGCGGGTGAAGGCCATGGTGCCGGACGCATCGTCGAAGCGCGGCGCGACATGGAAGGCGCCGGGCAGCAGCAGCAGGTCGCAGCCGCCGAACAGCGCATCGGTGGCGCGCGCCAACTGCCGCCGCAGCCGCTGCGCCGCAAGGTAGTCGGCGGCGCGGACCAGGCTGCCGGAGGTCATCTTGTCGCGCAGCGCCTGGCCCATGAGCGAGGCCCGGTCGCGGAAATCCGCCTCGTGGATCGACAGCGATTCGGACCAGTTGATCAGGCTGGCGGCGCGGCGGTAATCGACCAGCGGCGCCGGCAGCCGCGCCTCCACCAGCCGGGCGCCGAGGTCCTCAAAGACCGCGGCCGCCGCGGCGATGCCGGCGGCGATCTCCGGCGAGACGCCCTCGGCGGCGACCAGCCCGATGGTCAGCCCGGCGACGCCGTCCTGCAGCCCGGCACGATAGTCGGGCACCGGCTCGGTCGCGCTGCCCGGGTCGGCCGGGTCATGCCCGGCGATGACGCTGAGCACGATGGCGCTGTCCTCGGCGGTCCAGCACAAGGCCCCGGTCACGTCCAGCGACCAGCAATTGGGCAGCACTCCGGCCCGGCTGACCCGGCCATAGGTGGCCTTCAGCCCGGCCAGTCCGCAGGCGGCGGCGGGCAGGCGGATCGACCCGCCGGTATCCGAGCCGAGCGCGAAGGGGGCGATGCCGGCGGCGACCGCGGCCCCCGCCCCGGTCGAGGATCCGCCGGTGAAGCGCGTCAGGTCCCAGGGGTTGCGGGCCGGCGCGAAGGGCAGGTCGAAATACACCCCGCCATTGCCGGTGCCGTATTCCCAGGTATTCAGCTTGCCGAGCAGGATGGCCCCGGCCGCCTCCAGCCTGGCGATGATGGCGGCGGTGGTATCCGGCACATGGTCCAGCATCAGCCGGGACCCGGCGGTGGTCCGCACCCCGGCGGTGAAGTAATTATCCTTCACCGCGAAGGGCACGCCATGCAGCGGCCCGCGCCAGCGACCGGCGGCGATCTCGGCCTCGGCGCGGCGGGCGGCGGCCAGGGCGGGTTCGGCCAGCACGGTGATATAGGCCTGCACCCGGTCCTCGACCCTGGCGATGCGGGCCAGCAGGGCCTCGACATAGGTCACGGGCGAGAGGCGGCGGGCGGCGATGCGGCGGCCGGCCTCGGCGGCGGAGAGCAAGCAGGGGTCCTCGGTCATGGCGCGCTCAATCCCCCGCGGCCGGCGCGGCGGCAAGGTGCCGCCGGTGCACCAGCCGGAATACCGGCGGCGTCAGCGCCGCCACCAGGAAAATCCGCGTCACCTGCATGGTGACGACGAG
>JAQGIA010000092.1 GCA_028291445.1 Belnapia sp. | reverse complement strand
GGGCCACGCTCGCGGCCGCCGTCACGCCCACCATCACGCCCACCGGCCGCCGGACGGCCACCGCGGGCCGGGGCGCCACGGCCACCGCGACCCTTCGGCCGGGTCGCCGCCTCGGCGATCTCCTCGTTGCTGACCTCGTCCAGCCCCTCGACCTCGATGCGGGGGATCGGCCGGCCGGTCAGCTTCTCGATCGCCGCGACGTTGCGCGCGTCATCGGCGGTGGCGATGGTGAAGGCGGCGCCCTTGTTGCCGGCGCGGCCGGTGCGGCCGATGCGGTGGACGTAATCCTCCGCGTGGAAGGGCACGTCGAAGTTGAAGACATGGCTGAGCCCGCCGATGTCGAGGCCGCGCGCCGCGACATCCGAGCAGACCAGCAACTGCAGCTCATTCGCCTTGAACTTGTTCAGGGTGGCGAAGCGGGTCGGCTGGTCCATGTCGCCATGCAGCGCGCCGACCGAGAAGCCGTGCCGCTTGAGCGACTTGTAGAGGACGTCGACCTCGACCTTGCGGTTGCAGAAGATCAGCGCGGTCTGCACGTCCTCGCGGCGGATCAGCCGGCGCAGCGCCTCGCGCTTGTCGAGCTCCCGGGTCCAGAGCAGGCCGGCGGTGATGGTGGCGGCGACGCTGGCCGGGGCGGAGACCGAGATCTCCTTCGGGTTCTGCAGGAAGGCATCGGCCAGCCGGCGGATCTCGGGCGCCATGGTGGCGCTGAAGAACAGCGTCTGGCGCATCGCCGGCAGCATCGAGACGATGCGCTCGACATCGGGGATGAAGCCCATGTCCAGCATGCGGTCGGCCTCGTCGATGACGAGCACCTTGCAATCGGCCAGCAGGATGCGGCCGCGCTCGAACAGGTCGAGCAGCCGGCCGGGCGTGGCGATCAGCACGTCGACGCCCTTTTCCAGCACGTTGCGCTGGTCGTTCATGCTCTCGCCGCCGATCAGCAGCGCATGCACCAGGTTCAGGTGCTTGCCGTACTTCACGAAATTCTCGGCGACCTGGAGCGCCAGCTCGCGCGTGGGCTCAAGGATCAGCGAGCGCGGCATGCGCGCCTTGGCCCGGCCGCTCGCCAGGATGTCGAGCATCGGCAGGGTGAAGCCGGCGGTCTTGCCGGTGCCGGTCTGGGCGCAGCCCAATACGTCGCGGCCCATCAGCACGATGGGGATGGCGGCTTCCTGGATCGGCGTCGGGGTGATGTAGCCGGCCTCGGCCACCGCGCGGAGGATCGGCTCGGACAGGCCGAGATCGGCGAAGGTGACGCGCGGGGCGGCATCCTCGGCGGTTTCGTCCTCGGACTCCTCGTCGGATTCATCGGACCCGTCATCGGCCGCTTCGGCCAGCATCGGCTCCGGCGCGATGGGGTCGACCATGTCGGATTCGGCTTCGGTGGCCTCGGATCGGGTGGATTCGGGCAGGGCCGGCTCCGGTACTTCCTCCGGTACCGGGGTTTCCTGCGTCACCAGGGCTTCGGCCGCCACCGGCTCGCTATCGGCTGGTTCGGCGGCGACAGCTTCGGGCTGAGCGGGCTCGGCGGTCGGCGGCTCGGCCGGCGCTGCGGCTTCGATCGCCGGCGCGGCTTCGGCCGGGGCCATCGCGGGCATCGCCGCGTCGGGCGCCATGCCAGCGTTGTTATGCTCGTGTTCGGCCGCGTCTGAAGCGGGCCGGTCGGAGGTATCGGTCAAGTGCGGTCGGTTCCTTCGCCGGGACAGCGGCGGCATGGCGGCCCGAATGGCCGAAAACCGACGCCCGGCTCGCCCTTTCGCAAGGCTGCCGTTCCAGGTCCGCTCGCCGTATGCGCCAATCACCGGGGAAAATCAAGCGCGGCTGGCTCCTGCAAAGGCAGTCAGGTGAAGCACGGATGCTTGCCTGGCAGATGGGCAAGGCAGGCCGGGAAGGGCAGCATTACCTTCCCGAACCCTGCCCTTGCCTTTGGTGGGCCGGCAGGTTCGGCGCGGTCAGCGCCGACGCATGAAAATAGATGGGAGGATACCTTCTCCTGGCCTTGGCTTCCCTGCCGCGACGAGGCGGCTTCCGCGCTGCCCCATTGTGCCGCGTAGCCGCCAGGACTAGGAGCATCGCCGCCCATGCCCGGACCCGTCCCCTTGTTGCTGTTGCCCGGCCTGCTCTGCGATGCGGCGCTCTGGGCGGATCAGGTGAGCGGGCTCGCCGATCTGGCGGCATGCCAAGTGGCCGATGTCACCCTGGACGACAGCCTCGCCGCCATGGCCGCCCGTGCCCTGGCCGCCGCGCCGCCGCGCTTCGCCCTCGCCGGGCTGTCGATGGGCGGCTACCTCGCCTTCGAGCTCCTGCGCCAGGCGCCGGAGCGGGTTACCCGTCTGGCGTTGCTCGACACCTCGGCCCGGCCGGACACGCCGGAGCAGGCGCGCCGCCGTCGCGGGCTGATGGCGCTGACCCGCAGCGCATCGGGCCGCAGCGGCTTTCGCGGGGTGACGCCGCGCCTGCTGCCGCAGCTGGTGCATCCGGATAACCTGGCCGGCCCGGTCGGCGCGGCGGTCATCGCCATGGCCGAGCGGGTGGGGCGGGAGGCCTTCCTACGGCAGCAGGCGGCGATCCTCGGCCGCCCGGATTCGCGCCCTGACCTGCCCGGGCTGCGGCTGCCGACGCTGGTCGCGGTGGGGGAGGCCGATGCGCTGACGCCGCCGGAACTCGCCGCGGAGATCGCCGCCGGCATCCCCGGCGCCCGGCTGCACCGCATTCCCGGCTGTGGCCACCTGCCGCCGATGGAGGCGCCGGCGCGGGTGACGGCGCTGTTGCGCGACTGGCTGACCGGCTGAAGGCGTAAGGCGACGCAGGGTCCTGAAGCCCTGGAATCCTGGGCCTTGAAGCCTGGGCCTCAGGCCGCCGCCGCCTCGCCATCCAGCACCACCACCTGGCCGGGCCCGGTCCAGCTCAGCGGAATCTCGATGTCGCAGGCCAGCCCGTTGGTGAGCCAGCGCCGTTGCAGCCGGCCGCCGAGCTGGCCCTGCACCGTCTGCTCGATGACGCGGGAGCCGAAGCCGCGGTCGCGCGGCAGGCCGGCGAGGGCCGGGCCGCCGGTCTCCCGCCAGCGCAGCACCAGCATCCGGTTCGCGGCATCCAGCTGCCAATCGACCTGCAGCAGGCCGCCGGCATGCGACAGCGCGCCGTATTTCAGCGCATTCGTCGCCAGCTCGTGGATCGCCATGCAGAGCGGCTGGGCGGCATGCGCCGCGACGGTCACCACTGGCCCGGCCAGCTCCGCCCGCGGCGCGTTGCGACGGATGCCGGTGAGGAAGGGGGCCAGCTCGCCCTCAAGCAGGTCGCGCAGCTCGGCTCCTTCCCAGCGCCGCCGGGCGAGGATGGTCTGCGCCCGGGCCAGGGCGGCGACCCGGCCCTCGACGATCCGCACCAGCTCGGCCGGCGATTCCGCGCGGGACAGTCGGAGCGCGGCCTGCACCACCGCCAGGGCGTTCTTGGCGCGGTGGTCGACCTCGCGCATCAGCAGCTCGTTGCGCTGCTCGGTCCGCTTGCGGGCGGTGATGTCGAGGGCGAGGCCGGTCAGGCGCACCGGCTGCCCGGCGGCGAAATGCACCTGGCCGGTGGTGGAGACCCAGCGCTCCTGGCCATCGAGCATGCCGATGACGCGGTATTCCAACTGGTAGGCACCGTTGCCGGCGGGATCCATGGCGCGGCGGATCGCCTCCCGCCGCAACTGCCGGTCGTCCGGGTGCAGGCCGGCGAGGAAGATCCGGTTGGTGACCTCCAACTCCTCCGGCAGGCCCCAGAATTGGCGCATCCTGGTGTCCCAGGTGGTGGCCCCGCTCGGGAAGTCATAGTCGAAGATGCCGAACTCCGCGGCGCCCTGGGCCAGCCGCAGCCTTTCGCCGCTTTCGGCAAGGGCGGCCTCGGCGGCGCGGCGCTCGGTCACGTCGAGGATGATGCCGGCGACCAGCCAATGGCGCGCGGTGGAACCGTCGGCGCGCTCCGCTTCAAATCCGTCAGCGCGATCCGCGCTGGGTTCGGTCAGGCACGCCGGCGCCGTCTCCGTCGCCTCGCCGCGGGCGAGCAGCCAGCGGGTGCCGCCGGCCAGACCGGTGACCCTGAATTCCAGGCTGAAGGTGCCGCCAGCGCGGGCCAGCCGGCGCCGGAGCGTGCCGATGGCGGCACGGCTGGCCGGGGGCAGCAGGGCGACGTAGCCCTCGATGTCCCGGGGGGGCTCATCCCTGGGCACCCCGTCCCTGGCCGCGCCATCCAGCCCGAGCAGCCCGGGCAGCGCGGCATCGGCCGCGACCTGGCCGTGCTCGTCCACTTCGAAGGCGACCGCGCCGCTGGCCTCCTGCGCCCGGCGCAGCCGCGCCTCGCTGCGGCTCAGCGCCCGCTCCGCCCGGCGCAGCGCGCTGAGGTCGGTGCGGGTGCTGACGATCGAATTGGGGGCGCCGGTCAGCGGGTCCCGCCGCAGGGTCCATTGCGTGCCGGTGACCAGGCGACTGCCGTCGCGCCGGCTCTGCCGCAGCTCCCCCTGCCATTGGCCGAGCGACAGCAGCGAAGCCAGCAGCGCTTCCCGCTCGCCGGGGGAGAATTCGGTCGTCAGCAGCCGGGACACCGGCTGGCCCAGCGCCTCCTCCGGCGAGAAGCCATAGAGCCGGACGCAGCCGGCGGACCAGTGCAGGATCCGGCCGTCGAGGTCGGTGATCATGCAGGGGGTGAGGTCGAGCGCGCCGGAGAGCTCGGCCAGCGCCGCGGTGCGTTCGGCGAATTGCGCCTCCAGCCCGGTATTGGCGGTGATGAGGTCGAGCTGCCCGCGGCGCACCAGCAGGGCGAGGCAGACCAGCGCCAGCATGGCCGGCAGGCCGATGGCAAGCTGCGGCAGCATGAGCCGCCACCAGGCGGCGACGATGACGTCGCGGGGCAGGATGGCCGCGGCATAGACCGGCAGGGTTTCGAGCCGGCGCAGGGTGACCAGGTGGCTCACGCCCCGCAGCACGGGATCCGCCGTCTCATAGGTCGCCTGCTCGACCCCGGCACCGGCGAGGCGGCGGAAGGCCCCGTCGGGCGGCAGCACGGGATAGGGCCCATCGGGCCGATTGGAGCGCACGAGCATGGTCCCATCGGCGCGGATCAGCGCCACGGCGCCTTCCGGCGAGGCCATCAGCCTGGCCAGCCGCTCGGCCAGCAGCGCCGATTCGACCGAGATATTGACCAGCCCATCGAAATCGCCCGACGCCGGCGGATTGCCGCTGCCGCTGCGCCGGCGGCTGATGGCGAAGAAGGCCCGGCCGTCGTGGTGATGCACCTGGCTGATATGGATCGGCGGCGCATCCGGCCGGCGCAGCGCGGCGAAGGCATCGCGGTCGGCGGCGGCCGGTATCCGTGGCACCGGCAGGCGGTCCGCGGCCAGCAGCGGCACGCCGTCGCGGTCCACCACATAGGCGGCCGAGGCTTGTGGCAGGTCGGATACCAGCGCCTTGGCCGCGGCATGCAACTCGGCCTCCCGGACGGTGATCTCGGCATCGGTCAGGCCGCGCAGCAGATCGTTCAGCCGGCCGGTGGCGAGGCTGTAGGTCAGCAGCACGCGGCTGGCGTATTCGGCGCTGGCATCGGCCTGGCGGGCGAGGTCGATCCTGGCCTCCCGCCAGACCGCGTCCCAGGCGAGCCAGCCGCCGGCGGCGGTGATGGCGACCGGCAGGGAAACCGCGGCGATCAGCAGCCAGCGGAGCGAGCGGGCCAGCCGCCTGGCCCGGCCACCCGAACCTGCGATTTCCGGCCAGCCCGGCGCTTGCGGCGCCGCAGCAGCCGCGCCTCGTGCTTGGCTCATCGGGAGCCGCATATCCTCTCCCAGCTCGATATCGCCTGGCAATTCCCTCGCTGCCCCTGCAAGCCCCAGGGAGCAAAATGCGGGCGGCCGCTGCCAGCGATCCCGCTGCCCGCGCGCAGTTCCCATAACGAAGGACCATCTATCCGCGATTTGATCGGCCTCGATACACTAATTTATGCGCAGGCGTCAGCCTGGGCTACTCCTGGTCCTGGTCGGGCGGCGCTGGTTGCACGCCGCCGCCGGCCCGGCCACCATCCGCCAAACCGCACCCGACGACCCGCCCCAAGCCGAGGCAGCCGATGTCCGAGACTACCCTTCTGGCGATCCGGGAGACCAAGCGGTCCTTCGGACCCGGCCGCGGCGCCATGGCCCTGCTGTTGCTGGGCCTGCCTTTCCTCGGCCGCCAGCGCATCACTATCACCAACGAGCGGATCGTCATCGAATCCGGCTTCTGGACTAAGGTGCGCGACG
>JAQGIA010000295.1 GCA_028291445.1 Belnapia sp. | reverse complement strand
GCTGGAGTGCATCCGCCGCGACCACGGGATCGAGCTATTGCCGGAGGAGCACCGCCGCAACGTGACCACGCGCGGCGTGCCGCTGACGCATCTGGTGGGCCGCCGCTTCAAGCTGGGCGACTGCCTGCTGGAGGCGACGCGGCTGTCCATCCCCTGCCGGCATATCGAGGAAATCCTGGAGAAGCCGGTCTTCGACCCGATGATCAACCGCTCCGGCCTCAACTGCCGCATCCTCGAAGGCGGCACGGTGCGGCTCGGCGACGCCATCCGTCCGGTCTGACAGGGCAACTGATGCGGCACATCCGGACCATCCTGCGGGCGGCCGAGCCGGCCGGGCCGGGCATCCGGCTGCTTACCCTGATGGACCCGGATGGCTGGCCGTTGCCCAAATTCCGCCCCGGCGCGCATCTGGACCTGCACCTGCCACAGGGGCGGGTAAGGGCCTATTCGCTCTGCGGCGACCCGGCGCGGCAGGACCGCTGGCTGGTGGCGGTGAAGCGGGAAGCGGCCGGGCGTGGCGGCTCCGCCTATCTGCACGATGGGCTGGAGATCGGGGATGCGGTGGCGACCTCGCTGCCGCGCTGCACCTTCCCCCTGGCGCCGGATGCGACCCGGCATGTCTTCATCGCCGGCGGCATCGGGGTGACGCCCTTCCTGTCGATGGCCGCGGCACTGGAGCGGGCCGGGAGCGACTATGTCCTGCACCTGCTGCACCGGGACGGGGTGCCGCTGACGGCGCTGCTGCCGCCGCGGACCGTGCTGCACGACACCCGCGGCGGGCGCCCTGCCCTGCCCGGGCTGCTCGGGCCGCCCGGCCCCGGCATCCATGCCTATTGCTGCGGCCCGGCCGGGCTGATCGAGGCCTTCCAGGCCGCCACCGCCGGCTGGCCACCCGGCCGGGCGCATGTCGAGCATTTCGTCCCGCCGCCGCTGCTGCCGGACCCCGAGGCGCGGCCCTTCACCCTGGTGCTGGCGAAGTCGGGCCGGAGCCTCGACCTGCCGGCCGGGGCGCCGCTGCTGCCGGCGATCCGCGCCCTGGGCGCCGAGGTCGAGGCCAGTTGCGAAGGCGGCATCTGCGGCGCCTGCCGGGTGCGCTGGCTGGAGGGCCCGCCGGTGCATCGGGACCGGGTGCTGCGGCCGGAGGAGCGGGCCACCGATCTCATGGCCTGCGTCGCCGGCTGCGCAGGGCCGCGGCTGGTGCTGGACCTGTGAGCGAGGTGGCGGTGCCCCAGCCAGCGATGCGCCAGGTAGCGACGCCGCCCGCCAGTGGCGTCCTCGGCCCGCAATTGCGCCGGTTGCGCCAGGCGCGGCGGCTGACGCTCGATGCGCTGGCTGAGGCGGTGGGCTTGGACAAGGGCTTCCTGTCGCGGCTGGAGCGCGGGCAGAAGGCACCCTCCGTGGCGACGCTGCTGCGGCTTGCCGCCAGCCTGGGCGTGCCGGTGGCCGAGTTGCTGGGGGAAAGCCTGCCGCAGGATGCGGTGCGGGTGACCCGCGCGGCGGGCCGGCGGCGGAGCGCGCCCGGGGCGGCGGGGCATGGCCTCGAGACGCTGACCGAGGGGCGGACGCCGCTGGCCGGCTTCATCATCCATCTCTCGACCGGCTTCGCCGAGGATGGCCCGCATGCGCATGCCGGGGAGGAACTGCTTTATGTGCTGTCCGGCCGGGTGGAGTTGGCCTTCGCCGACCGCAGCCTGATGCTGGCCAGTGGCGACGCGGTGGAATTCGCCGGCCACCTGCCGCATCGCCTGCGCCGGATCGGGGCCGAGCCGGCGGCGGTGCTGGTGGCGGTGGCCCAGCGGTAGGAAGGCCCGCGTTAGGAAACTCAGTGGTCACAAGCCCCGCGGCAGGAAGCCACGAGGCTGGCCGGGCCTACCAGGCGTCTTCGCGGGCGGCGGCGGCCACCTTGTGGAAGCCGCCGATGGCATCGAAGGTCTGCTGGGCGATGGCGGCCGCCGGATCGGTCAGCTTCGCCACGATCAGGTACAGCCGCCCGCGCCCGGCATTGGCATGGGAGGCGGCGTGGAACAGCTCCGCGGTCGGCGGCGCATCGTACTTGATCAGCGCCTCATCCTTCAGCGGCCGGCTGCCGATGCGCTTGGTGTCGTACCACTGGCGCAGCGCATAGGTCGCGCCATCCACCGGGTCGCGGCCGAAGGCACCGGGATTGGTCCGGTCGAGCGGCGTATAGGACGCCGACTTGTCGATCAGCCGGATATTGAAGTCGAGCCCGGCGGTGATGCCGGCCGGACGCAGGGTGACGCGCCATTCGAAGGCGCCCTTCACCGCTTCCAGCGGCACCGTCTCGCCGGGGTTGCTGCCTTCCGGCTTGAAGCTGTTGCGGGCGCCCTTGAAGCGCTCGTCGGTCGCCAGGGCGCGGCGCCAATGGCCGAACAGGGCATTGACGTCGTTGCGGTTCTCGATCGGCTGCAATCGCAGCATGTCGAGCGTAACGACGGCGGCGGGGGCTTCGGTGGTCGGGGAATCGCTCATCGGCGGCGTGTATCCACCAGCACGCCGGAGGATCGCAGGGCTGCGACTTCGGCGGCGGAAAAACCGTTCTGGGAAAGCACGCTGTCGGTGTGCTCGGCATAGCGCGGGGGGGCGGCACGGGTGCCGCCCGGGGTGCGCGACAGCTTGATCGGCGTACCGAGACCCCGGTAGTCGCCGAGTTCGGTCACCATGGCGCGGTGCGCGGTATGCGCCGCCGCCATGGCTTCGTCCACATGCAATACCGGCCCGGCCGGCAGGCCGGCGGCGAGCATGCGGCGGGTCAGCTCATGCCCATCCTCATCGGCGAAGCGGGCGTTCAGCACCTCGGTCAGCGCATCGCGATTGACGACGCGGGCGCCGTTGGTGGCGAAGCGTTCGTCCTTCGCCATCTCCGGGAAGCCGAGGAAGTCGCAGAATTTGCGGAAGGCCGGGTCGTTGCCGGCGGCAACGAAGATCTCGCAGGTGCGGGTGCGGAACTTCGAATAGGGCGCCAGGTTGGGATGTGGATTGCCGGTGGCCTTGGGCCGCTTGCCGTTCAGGAAGAAATTCGCCGCATGCGGGTGCAGCAGGGCCATGCCGCAATCATGCAGGGTCATGTCCACATACTGGCCGAGGCCGCTGCGTGCCCGCTCCTGCAAGGCCATCAGGATGCCGATGCTGCTGAACAGGCCGGTGGCGATATCGACGATCGGATTGCCGAGCCGGGTCGGCCCGCTATCCTCGGTGCCGTTGATCGACATCAGCCCGACCATCGCCTGGAGCACGGCGTCATAGCCGGGGAAGCCGCCCAGCGGGCCATCGGCGCCGAAGCCGGAGACCCGGCAATGCACCAGCGCCGGGAAGCGCTTCTGCAACACCGCCTCGTAGCCAAGGCCCCATTTCTCCATGCTGCCCGGCTTGAAATTCTCGATCAGCACGTCGGCGCCTTCGAGCAGGCGCAGCAGTACCTCGCGCCCCTCGGGCTTCGAGAGATCGAGGCCGACCGAGCGCTTGTTGCGGTTGACGCCCACGAAGTAGCTGGCATCGCCCGCTTCGTTGAAGGGCGGGCCCCAGTCGCGGACCTCATCGCCCTGCGGCGGTTCGAGCTTGATGACCTCGGCGCCGTGGTCCGACAGCACCATGGTGCAATAAGGGCCACCCAGGACGCGGGTCAGGTCGATCACCCGAAGGCCGGCCAGGGCACCGGCGGAGCCGGCTAGGCCCAGTCCCTGACCTTGTGCGGCGGGTGTTGCGTCGGTCATCCAGTCGCTTTCCTTCACTCCGCCGCGGGTGCCGCGGCTCTCTCGGACTGTCGCCATAGCCAATTCGGCCAGGCAGGGGCGCGGGGTCAACGCCCTATCGCTTCCTCTCTTTAATCCGAACCGTGCCGATGTGCGAATTTGCCTGATCGCCCCGGCCGGGCGAGGCTGCCGGCCGCCATGCCCGAAACCCTTACCCTCGATCCGCTCCGCCTCGATCCCCGGGCGCTGGAAGGTCCGCGCCTGCGGCTGCGCCCCTGGCGATCCGCCGATTTGCCGCCGCTGGCCGTGCTCAATGCCGATCCGCAGGCGATGCGGCATTTCCCGGCGCCGATGACCCCGGCCGAAAGCGATGCCTGGGCCGGGCGGCTGGCGGCGCATGTCGACACCCATGGCTGGGGCTTCTGGGTGGTGGAGCGGCGGGAGGCGCCCGGCCTGGTCGGGGTGGTCGGGCTGCAGCATATCTCCTGGGAGGCCGATTTCACCCCGGCGGTCGAGATCGGCTGGCGGATCGCCCCGGCCTTCCAGCGCCAGGGCTATGCCGAGGAGGCGGCGCGGCTGGCGCTGGCCGCGGGGTTCGGGCCGATCGGCCTGGGCGAGATCCTGGCCTTCACGGTGCCGGGCAATGCGCCATCCTGGCTGCTGATGACCAAGCTCGGCATGCGCCCGGCCGGAACCTTCGAGCATCCCCGGCTGGCGGCGGACCATCCGCTGCGGACCCATCTGCTGTACCGGATGACGCGGCGGGATTGGGCAAGCCAGCCGACCTGGGCGGCGGGCGACCCGGCCTAGGATTGACCGGCGCGAGGTGGCGTGTCCGCGCCGATTGGTTTGGTCGGTCGACCGTGCAAATCCATGTTGCTGCCGTACGGCACCGTGCTAACGTTTTGCCGCCCCGGGCATGGCCCGCGCGAGGGAGGAAAAAACAATGGCCGCTGCCGAACTCGGACAGTGGGAGCCGCAGCGGAATACGGCGGTGTCCTGCGCCGGTCCCGTACAGCGCGCCCGCGCCATGATCCCCCTGCTGGAGGCCGCCGGCCCGGCCATCGAGGCGGGGCGGCAACTTACCCCGGATGTGCTGGAGGCATTGCGGGAGAATGACTTCTTCCGCCTGCTGACGGCCCCCGCGATCGGCGGCCAGGCGCTGTCGCTGCCGGTCTTCGCCGAAATCTGCGAGGCGCTGGCGATCGGCGATCCGAGCACCGCCTGGTGCGTGAACCAGGGCAATGTCTCCGCCATGAGCTCCTCGACCTATCTGGCCACGGCAGTGGGGCAGGGCCTGCTCGGCCGGCGCGACCAGGCGCTGGCCTGGGGGGCGCAGCACAGCCGGGCGACGGCGGTGGCGGTGCCGGGCGGCTACCGGGTGAGCGGCGCCTGGGACTTCGCCAGCGGTAGCCGGCACGCCACCTCGCTCGGCGCGCATGTGCCGGTGGTGCTGGCCGATGGGACGCCCCGGCCAGGGCCGAACGGCAAGCCGGAATTCGTCACCGTGCTGTTTCCGAAGGCGGCGGCCCGGATCACCGAGGACTGGGCCTCGATGGGCCTGCGCGGCACCGGCAGCGACACCTATGAGGTATCCGACCTGTTCGTGCCGGACAGCCATGCCTGCTTCCGCGACCGGCCGGAGGGGCGGCAGGCGCAGGGGACGATCACCTTGTTCACCTCGCATCTTTGTTACGCCACGGGCTTCTCGGCGACGGCGCTGGGCACCGCGCGGGGCCTGCTGGACCGCTTCGTGGCGCTGGCCCGCGGCAAGACGGCGCGGGCGGGGGCGCAGGCGATGGCGGAGAACCACGCCATCCAGTCGCAGATCGGCCAGCTGGAGGCGAAGCTGCGCGGCGCCCGGATGTACCTGCTGGGCACGGTAGGGGAGGCCTGGGCGGAGGCCGAGGCCAGCGGCAGCCTGACGATGGATACCCGCATGGCGATGCGGCTGGCGACCACCAGCGTGATGGCGGAGGCGACGGAGGTCTCGGTCGCCTGCTACCGCGCCGCCGGCACCACGGCGGTGCTGGAATCCGAACCCTTCGAGCGGCGCTTCCGCGATGCGCTCTGCATTTCCCAGCATCTGCAGGCGACGCCCTGGCACCTGGAGATGGTGGGCAGGCATCTGCTCGGCGTGCCGCAGGTGGCGCAATTCGTCTGAGGCCGGGGCGGTGGGGGATGGGCGCCGAGAGGGCTTCCTTTGGTGGGCCGGCTGGGGTATTGAGCCGCTGCGGGACCCGTAGCTCAGCTGGATAGAGCGTTGCCCTCCGAAGGCAAAGGTCGCACGTTCGAATCGTGTCGGGTCCGCCAAGCTTTTCAAGCACATACGCCGCAGGGCACTGAAAGCTTCGCCGGGCCAGGTGGCAGCACGGTCTTGGTGCTCGCCAAGTTGGGTCCGTGCGCTTTCCAAGACCCCCTTTGCGTTCATGCCATGTTCTCGCACCGCCTTACGTTGCGACGATACCGATCCGGCCCGCTACCCGATTCCTGCGCTTTGCTTGGCGGCGCAAACCACGCACGGCGCCGCAATCGTTGTGGCGTCCCGGCATTCCAGAAGCCTGGATCAGCGTGATCGGCAACAACTCCACCGGTCTCAAACCAACGCCAGGCAGATCCCTCCGCTATCGGCAATGATGGTGACGTCAAGCCCCTCCCGCACGGGTGGCAAGGCGCTTCAGCGCTTCCGCCGCTACCAGATAGCCCAATACCAGGGCCGCAATCACCGCGAGCAGCAGGCCCGGCAGCGGCGCGAAGCCCAGCATCGGCGCCAGCGGGCCCAGCGCCAGCGCGAAGGCCAAGGCGAGTGCCGAGAGCGACGTGGCGATCAGCGCCGGATGGGGTGCCGCCGCTTTCCAGGCGCGGCCATGGGTGCGGATCAGGAAAATCACCAGGACCTGGGTTGCCATGCTTTCGATGAACCAGGCGGTGCGGAACTCCTCCGGCGACGCGCCGAAACCCCAGAGCAGGATGCCAAATGTCGCGAGATCGAAAACGGAGGACAGTGGCCCCATCACCAGCGTGAAGCGCAGCATTGCGCCCATGTCCCAGCCATGCGGCTTCGCCACATCCTCCGCGTCCACCGCATCGAATGGGATGCCCATCTCCGACAGGTCGTAGAGCAGGTTGTTCAGCAGGATCTGCGCCGGCAGCAACGGCAGGAAGGGGATCACCAACGACGCCACGGCCATCGAGAACATGTTGCCGAAGTTGGACGAGGTGCCCATCCGCACGTACTTCATGATGTTGGCGTAGGTTCGCCGGCCCTCTTCCACGCCGTCCGCCAGCACGCCGAGGTCGGGTGCCAGCAGGATCAGGTCGGCGGCCGCGCGTGCGACCTCGGTCGCACCTTCCACGGATATCCCGGCATCGGCGGCATGGATGGCGGGCGCGTCGTTGATGCCATCCCCGATGAAGCCGACCGTATGGCCATGTGCCTTCAGCGCAAGGATAACGCGCCGCTTCTGATCCGGCGAAACCCGGGCGTAAAGATCCACGTCCTCGACCCGTGCCACCAGCCCTGCATGGTCGAGCGCCTCGATCTCCTCCCCGGTCAGCAGTCCCTTGCAAAGCAGGCCGAGGGACGTCACCACATGCCGCAGCACCGGCGCGGCATCGCCCGAGACGATCTTGACCCGCACGCCCAGCGCGCCAAGCCGCGCAATGGCCTCGGCTGCGGAGGGCTTGGCGGGATCGAGGAAAGCGCAGAAGCCCGCGAAGATGAGGTCGGCTTCGGACTCCGGCCCTTCGATGGTTTCGCCCTCCGGCATGGGCCGCCAGGCAATGCCGAGCAGGCGGAAGCCTTCGCCACCTCGGGTATCGGCCCGCGCGAGCAGAT
>JAQGIA010000079.1 GCA_028291445.1 Belnapia sp. | reverse complement strand
GCCAGCCGCTGCTGCTCGCCGCCCGAGAGCTGCCTGGCCGGCCGCCTTGCCAGGCCGGCGAGCCCGACCCGCGCCAATGCCGCCTCGGCCCGCGCCCGGCGCTCGGCCCAGGGCACCCCGGCCAGGGCCAGCGGATAACGCAGGTTCGCCAGCGCCGAGCGCCGCAGCAGTACCGGGCGCTGGAACACCATGGCGCCGCGGATCGGCAGGTCGGGGCTGGTCGCGGAGGTGATCCGCCCCTCGCCCGGCGCCAGCAGCCCATGCAGCAGCCGCAGCAGCACCGACTTGCCGGCGCCGTTCGGGCCAATGATCAGCATCGGCGGGCCGGCGGCGATGGTCAGCGAGACGTCCCGCAGGATGGCGACGCCGCCCGCGGCATAGCCGATCCCCTCCGCCCGCAGCGGCAGCATCAGGCGGCCGCCCGGTGCCGCGCCGCGTCGCGCAGCCCCTGCGCCAGGGCATTCACCCCGAGCACGATCGCCATCAGCAGCAGCCCGAGCGCCAGCGCCAGCGGCAGGTCCCCCTTGCTGGTCTCGAGCGCGATGGCGGTGGTCATGGTGCGGGTCGCGCCCTCGATATTGCCGCCGACGATGATGACGGCGCCGACCTCCGCCGCTGCCCGGCCGAAGCCGGCAAGCAGCACGGTCAGCAGCGCGAAGCGGCCGTCCCACAGCAGGGTCGGCACCGCCCGCCACGGCCCGGCCCCGAAGGAGCGGAGCTGCTCGGCATATTCCTCCCACATCGCCTCCAGCACCTGGCGCGACAGGGCGGCCAGGATGGGGGCGATCAGCACCGCCTGGGCAATGACCATGGCGGCAGGGGTGAACAGCAGCCCATAGCGGCCAAGCGGGCCGGAACGCGACAGCAGCAGGTAGATCAACAGCCCGGCCACCACCGGCGGCAGGCCCATCAACGCATTCAGCAGGACGACCACGGCACGCCGTCCCGGAAACCGCGCCACCGCCAGCAACGCCCCGAGCGGCAGCCCGACCAGCGCCGCGATGCCGAGCGCCGCCAGGCTCACCCGCAGCGACAGGCCGAGGATGCCGAAGACCGCCGGGTCCCCGGCGCGGACCAGCGCCACGGCCTGCATGACGGCGGAACCCAGATCCTGCATGTGCCCCTCGCGCCGCGGCCGGAAGGTGATGGCGCGGCCCGCCGCGGTCAACTGCCTTCGCCCCCGGCTTGGTTTCCCCCCGGCTTGGTTTCCCCTTGCCCCGCACCGCTGCCGGCAGTCTGCTGCGGCAAAACTTGAGGAGAGACCCATGGACACCTTGTTGCCGCTCGCCGCCCGCGCCGGGGCCCTGCTGAAACAGCGGGGCGAGACCATCGCGGTGGCGGAATCCTCGGCCGGCGGGCTGGTTTCGGCGGCGCTACTCGCGGTGCCCGGGGCCTCCGCCTATTTCCTCGGCGGCACCGTGGTCTATACCCGCGCCGCCCGCGAGGCGCTGCTGACCATCCCCGTGGCGAAGCTCGATGGCGTCCGCGCCTCGTCCGAACCCTATGCGGCGCTGCTGGCCGAAGGCGCCCGGGAGAAACTGGGCACCACCTGGGGCCTGGGCGAGACGGGCGCGACCGGGCCGACCGGCAACCGCTATGGCGATGCGGCGGGGCATGCCTGCATCGCCGTGGCCGGGCCGCTCGGCCGGACGCTGACGATCGAGACCGGGCACGGCGACCGGGTCGCCAACATGCGCGAATTCGGCGCCCGGCTGCTGGGCCTGCTGGTGGAATGCCTGGAGGCCAAGGCCTGACGGCCGGTGCGGGAAGGCGCCCGGCGGTGCCTCCCCCGATGGCGGCGCCGGCCCGGCGCCGCAGACGCTACCCGCGGAACTGCGCCCCGCCATCCACGTCGAGGGTGACGCCCGAGAGATAGCCTCCCTTCTCGCTGGCGCAGAAAACCGCGAGGTCGGCGATCTCCTCCGGCTTGCCGGCGCGGCCCAGCGGCAGGCCGGCCAGCATCTCCTCCCAGCGGCTCTCGTCGCCGAATTTGGTCTTCGCCCGGGACTTGGACAGGGTGATGATCCGGTCGGTCATCGTCGCCCCCGGGGCGATGCCCAGCACCCGCACGTTATGGTCCGGCGACTTGCCGCCCAGCGCCGCGGTGAAGGCGATGAGCGAGGCATTGCCCGCCGCGCCGCAGATGTAGTCGGCCCGCGGCCCGCGCCCGGCCATGCCGATGATGTTGACGATGACGCCATCCTGCCGTGCTTCCATCTGCGGCAGATAGAGCTGGCAGAGGTGGATGTAGCCGAAGACCTTCAAGGCCCAGGCCTGCTGCCAACGATCCAGCGAAATGTCATGGATGGTGCCGCCCGGGATGGCGCCGGCGTTGTTCACCAATATGTCGATGTCCGGGAAGGCCGCCTGCAGGGCAATGCGCGAACCGGCATCCGCCAGATCCGCCGCATGGGTCGTGACGTTGACATTGTGCCGGCCACGGATTCCCGCCGCCGCCTTCTCCAGCGCCGCCGCATCCCGCGAGGCGAGCACCACGTCGCAGCCCTCGGCCGCGAAGGCCATGCCGCAGGCGAGGCCGATGCCCTTCGAGCCGCCGGTGACCAGCACCCGCTTGCCGGCGATGTTCATCTCCATGGCGCATTCCCCCCGCTGGACCATGATCGGCGCCGACAGAAGCGCCGGTCATGGTCCAGCTTGTTGTTTTATCGCGTGATTCACGCCCTTCGGCGATGCCGCCTGGGACGATCACGCTCTGGTTTTCGCAGGCGAGCCTAAAGCTTCGGCGCCACCCCGGATACCCCGCTGGCCTGCTCGAGCTGGGCCAGCGCGAGCAGATAGGCGTAGCGTGCCTGGTTGGCCTGGATGCGCGTCGCATTCAGCACCCGCAGCGCATCCAGCACGTCGAGCAGGGTGCGGCCGCCGGCGACATAGGCCTGCTCGGTGCTGCGATAGGCTTCCTCGGCCCGGCCCAGCGCGCCGCCGGCATAGAGGTTCAGCAGGGAGCGGGTCTGCTCGACGCTGGCCCAGGCGCCGGCGAATTCGGCACGGGCCTGGAGCAGCGCGGCGCGCGCCACGGCATCCGCCTGGCCCTGCTGCGCGGCGGCGGCGGCGACATTGCCCTCGACGATGCGCCCGGTGAAGATCGGCACCGACAGCGACAGGCCGAAGCTGTTGATGGCGTTCAGCTGGTCGCGCGAATTCGGCAGATCCTGCGACAGCCGCGAGCGGCCCCAGCTGCTGTCGACCGTCACGTCGCGCGACCGGGTCGATTCCGCCAGCAGCCGGTTGGCGCCCGCCGCCGCGGCCTGGCGATCGGCGACGATCACATCGGCCCGGCTGGCGACGCCCTGGGCCAGCTCCTCGCGGCCGATGCCGAGTTCGGGGATGACGTCGAAGCGCCCGCGCAGGTCGAAGGCGACCGGCGAGAGGATGGTCCGCACCGAGGTCGGGGCGCTGGCCGGACCGGCTGGGGCATTGGTCCGCTGCCGATCGGGCGGCGGGGCCAGCGCGCCGGTCACCATCGGGTTGATGCCGAGCGCGGCGAGCTGCCCGGCGCCCGGCTGGAAGGCGGCGGGGTCGGCGGCCAGCAGCGCCGCGACGGCGGCGACGCCGGCGGCATAGGCCTGGGCATTGCTGGTCACGTCGATCTCGAACTGCAGCCGGCTCGCCTGGAAGCGCAGCAGGTCGCCTTCCGGGATGGCGCCGTCGCGCAGCTGCCGGCGCAGCAATTGCTCGGTGCGGTCGAGGCTGGCGCGGTTGCCCAGCGCCACCTCCAGATTGGCCCGGGCCAGCAGCGCGCCGAGGAAAGCCTGGCGCAGCTGGAACAGCGAGGTCCGCAGCGCATCCAGCACCTGCGCCTCGGCACCCTCGATCTGCCGGTCGGCGAAGCGGCTGCGGAGCGTGCGCTTCGAGCCGCGCTCGACCAGCACGGTCAGCCCGACGTTGATGTTGTTCGAGGGGCTGAGGAAGCGGGCGCCGCGCAGGGCGCCGCTGGTGGTCTCGTTGAACTGGCCGATGCTGCTGCCGACCGAGACCTGGGCCGGCGGCAACGAACCCGCGACCAGCCGCTGGGCCCGGGCCGCATCGACCCCGCGCCGGGCGGCGATGACGGTCAGGTTGCGCTCGACCAGCGCCGCCTCGGCCTCGG
>JAQGIA010000078.1 GCA_028291445.1 Belnapia sp. | reverse complement strand
GAGGCCGCGGCGGGGCGGCGATTGCAGGGCGAGGTCGCGCCCGGCCAGCAGCAGGCGGCCGGCATCCGGCCGTTCCAGCCCGGCGACCAGGCGCAGCAGCAGGGTCTTGCCGGCACCCGCCGGGCCGAGCAGCGCCAGGGTCTGGCCACGGGCAATACCCGCATCGATGCCGGTGAGGCCCGGCATGGCGCGGGTGGCGGCTTTGGCCACGGCCTCGAATCGCAGCAGGGGCGGGTCCATCGGGCTCTCCTGCGCGCAGGCTTCGGCGCCCGATGCGCGGGTGTCAACGCGGCTCGCATCCGGTACGATGGGCAACCGGATTCGTTGCGGCCGGACGTGGAACCATCGCGGGACAGGCCGCGTTCCAGCGCCGGGTTTCCACCGATCCAAGGAGCGATACGATGAGCGCAGCCAACGACTTTTCCAACGACGCCCGCAAGCTGAAGGATCAGGCCGCGGCCTCGACCGACCGGGTGGCGACGGATGCCAACGAGGAATTGGCGAAGCTGCGCGCCCAGGTCGAGCGGCTGATGCAGGAGCGGGTGACGCCGGCGCTGGCCGAAGCCGCCGACCAGGTGCAGGGCTATGCGGTCCGCGCCCGCGATGCGGTCGAGGAGCGGGCCGATGCGCTATCCGACACCGTCCGCGACCGGCCCCTGGTGGCGATCGGCATCGCCGCGCTGGGCGGCTACCTGATCGGCCGGCTGATGGGCGGCAATACCTACGTCTATCCGCGCGACCGGCACTAAGCCGCCATGCGCCTGATCAGCCTGCTGCGGCTCGCAGCACAAGCCGAGACGCTGCGGTGGAAGCGGACTGGGCGTGGCGCCGCCATACAGGCGGCGCTCGGCGCGGCGGCAGCGCTGTTCGGGGTGTTTCTGCTGGTGATGCTGCATGTCGCGGCGATGATCTGGCTGGCGCGTGACCAGGGCGGCATCGTCGCCGCGTTGATCCTGGCGGCATTCGACCTTGTGGTCGCCGGGGTGCTCGGTTGGCTGGCCGCGCGCCATGCGGTGGATCCGATCCAGGTCGAGGCGCAGCGGGTGCGCGACGATGCGCTGCGCCAGGTGGGCGATACCGCATCCCGCGCCATGATGCTGACGCCGCTGCTGCGCAGCCGTTCGGTCAAGCAGGGGCTGATCGGCGCGGCGTTGACGGCGGCGGTGGTCGGCTTCATCGCCAAGCGCTGACGGATCGACACAGGAAATGGGGCGGTGGCCAGGCGGCCGCCGCCCTTTTTTTGTGCCGTGCCCTCAACCCGGCAGGATGGCGGCATGCGCCAGGCTGCTGAGCACGTCCATGCGGTGGTTGTGGAAGATTTCGGTCTGCCGGCAGTTGGAAAAGAAGGCGAAGGACACGCCGCTGGTCGGGTCCGCCCAGCAATAGGACGAGCCGACGCCGCCATGGCCGAAGGTGCGCGGATGGGCGATGGTGCCGAGGCCGCGGGCGACCGGCCCCTCGCCGCGCGAATGCGGGCCGATGCCGCGGTGCATGGGCAGACCCATGTAGTCGTCGATGCGCTCCCCGGTGAAGTCGCGGGTGACGAATTCGATGGTGCGGGGCGACAGCACGCGGG
This sequence comes from Belnapia sp., assembly GCA_028291445.1. Taxonomy (GTDB): domain Bacteria; phylum Pseudomonadota; class Alphaproteobacteria; order Acetobacterales; family Acetobacteraceae; genus Belnapia. The sequence goes on along the minus strand of JAQGIA010000078.1, from coordinate 3,766 downwards.
TACCGCCCAGCACGCCGCCCTGGGCGAGCATCTGGTAGAAGGCCGCCATGCCGCGGGCGCTGCCATAGCCGCCGCCGCCGGGGATGCCTGCGGCGCGGCCGGCCGGGCTGCTCTCCGGCAGGCGCGGGGCGAAGGCGCCATCGGCCGGCGCGTCGTAGATGGCGGCCGCCCTGCCCTGTTGCGCCTCCGGCATGCCGATGACGATATCCTCCGCGAGGCCGAGCGGGGCGATGACGCGGGCCTTGATGAAGGCGCGGAAATCCTGCCCGGTGAGCGCCTCGATAAGGGCGGCGGCGACCCAATGGGCGGCGGCGGGGTGGTACTGCACCCGGCTGCCGGGGGTCCATTCCAGGGTGAAGTCGCTGACGGTCCGGCGCAGCAGCGCATGATCCGTCCAGCAGGCCTCCGGCACCACGGCGCCGGGGAAGCCGGCCTGGTGGGTCAGCAATTGCAGCACGGTGATGCCGGCTTTTCCGTTGGCGGCGAATTCCGGGATGTGCTGGGCGATCGGGTCGTTGAAGCGCAGCAGCCCGTCCTCGACCAGCATCCAGACCGCGGCGGCAGTGACCACCTTGGTATTGGAATACATCAGGAAGAGATGCCCGGCGGTGGTCGGGGTGCCGAGCACCGCCTCGCCGAAGTGGCGGTTCAGCGCCAGCTTGCCGTGCCGGGCGATGGCGAGCTGGGCGCCGGGGTGATGGCCCTCGGCGATATGCCGCTCGATGATCGCGCATAGCCGGTCGAGCGGGCGGGGATCGAGGCCGAGCGCCTCGGGATTGGATTCAGGCAGCGGGAAGGCCATGGGTCTGCTTCCTCCGGTGTGGGATCACCAGGGCGCGGCCCCAGGGCAACGGGTCGCGGGTGGCGTCGGCCGGAAGCCTATCCAGGCTGCCCCATGGCTACAAGCAGCCTCCGGGTCGGTTGGTGGCACGGTGGGGGATCGCCACCAGGGCGGAGGAAACCACCGCGACGTTGTTGCTACTGGCGCCGGGATGCGCTGGATGCAAGCCGGCACGGGTGCTGCCGTCAGGCGGCTACCGCGACAGCCTCGCCGTCAAGGATGCTGCGCCGAAGCCGTGCGGGCGGCGCCGCGCCTACGACAATCCGCTGGTCCCGACAGCGTCTTGCATCCCGGTACGGCCGGGTTTCCTGGCCCGCGCTTCCAGCCGGCCGGCGATGCCGAAGGCGACCCAGGTCGCCGCGGCGCCGAACACGATCGAGCCGACGGCCTGCCCCAGCATCACCCCGGCCGGCCCATGGGCGATGCCGAGCATGACCAGCGGGATCGTGCCCAGCGTGGCGCGGCTCCAGTTGAAGGCGGTCGAGAGCAGCGGCCGGCCGAGGTTGTTGAAGACGGCGTTGGAGACATAGAGCGCGCCGACGAAGACGAAGCTGCCGGCGGTCCAGGTGCAGAACAGCCGCAGGATATCGGCGGTCGCATCACGCGCGGAGAAGGCGATCACCAGCAGGTCCTGGACCAGCCACAGCAGGGCCCAGGCCCCCAATACCGCGAGCAGGGTGAAGACCATGCTGTCGCGCACCGCGCTGCGGACCCGGTCGAACCGCCCCGCGCCGGCATTCTGCGCGACGATGGGACCGACCGCGCCGGTCAGCGCATAGACCAGCCCGAAGGCGACGGGCGTGATGCGGTCGATGGTCGCCTGGCCGGCGACGGCGGCCGGGCCGAACAGCGCCATGCTGCCGGTGACATAGGCGGCAGCCACCGGCGTGGCGAGGTTGGACAGCACCGCGGGGCCGGACACCGCCAGCATGGCGCGGGTATCCGCCGCGAAGCCCGCCAGCTCGAAGCGGCCGAGCATGGCGTGGCGGCGCGTCACCCCATGCCAGCCGACGAAGGCGAGGAAGATCCGGGAGAGCACCGTGCTGATCGCCGCCCCGGTCAGGTCGAGGCCCAGGCCGAAGATCAGCAGCGGGTCCAGCACCGCCGTGGCGAAGGCGGCGGCCAGCGTCACGTTCATCGAACGGCGGGCATCGCCGACCGAGCGCAGCAGGGCGGCGAAGCACATGCCCGCGGCGAGGAAGGGCACCGAGACGGCGGTCAGCGCCAGGAAGCTCGCCGCCAGGCTGCGCGTCTCGCCCGCGGCCCCCAGCAGCCCCAGGATGGGGTCGAGCGCCAGGACCGTCGCCAGCGCGACCAGCGAGGTGGCGAGGATGATCAGCACCAGCCCGGCGGTGGCCAGCCGGCGGGCCTCCTGCACCTTCCCGGCGCCGATGCGGGTGGAAACGGCGGCGCTCACGCCGATGGTCAGCCCGATCGCCAGGGAGACCTGGAAGAAGCCGACCGTACCGGCGAAGCCCACCGCGGCGGCGACCGGCTGGTGCCCGAGCATCGAGATGTAGAGCAGGTTCAGCAGATCCACCGCGAAGACGGCGACCAGCCCGATCGCGCCGGTGCTGGCCATGACGGCGACATGACGCATGGTCGAGCCGGTCAGGAAGCGGGCATTGAGGTCTGTGGCGTTGGCCAAGGGGGTTCCAGCTCGGTGAAGGATCCTCCCTAACGGAGGACCGGCGGCATAGGGTTCCCGCGCCTGGCGGAATGGCACCGGCGTGACCGGGCCGGTCGGGCGGGGCTGCTTGGGGGTTGGGCCGCCCGATCGGCCGGGCGCGGCGGCTGGCGGTGTCGGCATCGACCGGCCGCAGATGGAATTCTAGCCGAGCGGCAGGCCAGCGGCAAACCGGCCTCGGACGCAGCGACGCGGGTTGCCCGGCGTAGCGTGCATTCCGGGGGCTGCGATGGATGGATCGGCGATATCCGCCACCCGACGGAACGCGGCCGGTTCGTCGGCGGCATCCGTATCGCCGGCAGGCGGATATCGCCTTCCGGCGCCGCGCCGGGGCGCGCAGGCCCGGCATCCCGCGGGCGACGGTGCGGGTTACGCCGCCCGGTATCGGTGGTGGCTTCGACCAAAGGATGGCTGCGGAGCGTCGCGCCATCCGTTCCGAAGCGTCGAGAACGGAACTTCGCGCATCGCCACGCATGGGCAGCTTCGGTGCCGGCCCGGTTCCGTCGGTCTCCCCGGCTGGCTGGCGCCTAGTCCGGCTGGATGCGGGCCCTGCGGATGGTGACGGCCCAACGTTCGGCATCGGCGCGGATCAGCGTCGCCAGCGCCTCAGGCGATTCCTGCACCGGCTCGAGGCCCAGGCCGGCCAGGCGGGCGGCCACCTCCGGCCGCGCCAGCACCGTGCCGATGGCGGCGTTCAGCCGGGCGATTATGGCCGGATCGGTGCCGCGCGGCGCGACGATGCCGTGCCAGCCGACCGCCTCGGCGCCGGACATCCCCGCCTCCGCCAGGGTCGGCACCTCCGGCAGGCCCTGGGTCCGCGTAGCGGAGGAGACGAACAACCCGCGCATCCGGCCGGCGCGGACATGCTCGGTGACCGCGCCGATGTTGATCAGCACGCCCTGCAGGCTACCGCCCAGCAGGTCGTTCACCGCCAGCGCGCCGCCGCGATAGGGGACATGGGTCCAGCGGACCTCCGCCGCGGCCTGGATCTGCTCGCCCAGCAGATGCGCCAGGCTGCCGTTGCCGGGGGTGCCGACGGCGACCGGGCCACGGCGCGTGGCATCGAGGAAGTCGTTCAGCGACTGGGCGCCGCTGTCGCTGCGCACGACCATGATCTGCGGCACGCGCACGGCGCGGGCGACCGGGGCGAAGGCCTCGACCGGATCGAAGCCGAGGCCGGGAAACAGGGTGCGGTTGATCGAGAGGCTGTCGGCGCCGGCGAGCAGCGTGTAGCCATC
>JAQGIA010000070.1 GCA_028291445.1 Belnapia sp. | reverse complement strand
ATCGACGTCGACGAGGAATACTCGGGCGCCGTCGTGCAGAAGATGTCGATGCGCAAGGGCCAGATGCAGGACATGCGGCCCTCGGGCGGCAACAAGCAGCGGCTGACCTTCATCATCCCGTCGCGCGGCCTGATCGGCTACCACGGCGAGTTCATGACGGACACCCGCGGCACCGGCGTCATGAACCGGCTGTTCCATGGCTATCAGCCCTGGGCCGGCCCGATCGAGGGCCGCCGCAACGGCTCGCTGATCAGCAACTCGGATGGCGAGGCCATCCAGTACGCGCTGTTCTACCTGCAGGACCGCGGCACGCTCTTCGTCGACCCCGGCGTGAAGGTCTATGTCGGGCTCATCCTCGGCGAGCATTCGCGCGAGAACGACCTCGACGTGAATCCGATCAAGGAGAAGAAGCTCACCAACATCCGTGCCGCCGGCAAGGATGAGGCGCTGCTGCTGATCCCGCCGCGGCGCATGAGCCTGGAGCAGGCGATCGCCTATATCGAGGACGACGAGCTGGTGGAGGTGACGCCGGGCGCCATCCGCCTGCGCAAGCGCTACCTCGACCCGCATGAGCGCAAGAAGCACGCGCGCCGTTCGGATAGCGAGGCGGCATAAGCCGTATCGCCGCAAGGCTTGGAAGGGGGCGCCGCTGGTCGGCGCCCCTTTTTCAATTCGCGGTTGTCATTGACTTTCGGTCGGCAAGATCCCAATTTCTGCCATTGATTCAGGAAATGGCAGATGGGCGCCGTTACGGTAAAAGTGGATGGCTCTGGAAGGGTCGTGATCCCGAAGGATCTCCGGGAACAACTCGGCATCCCCGATGGGGGTGAGTTGCAGCTCAGCGTCCGGGACGGCGCGCTGTACGGTGCCACGCGGCTGGCCGGCTTCCTTCGCCTTCGCAGCAAACTCGCTGGTCGGGGGGCTGGGACCGGCGCCGTCGATGCGCTGCTGGCCGAACGCCGGGCCGAGGCCGGGCGCGAGGGGGCTTGACCCGCGGCATCGTGCTCGATGCTTCGGCGCTGGTCGCCCCCCTGTTGGGGGAGGCCGGTGGCGAGGCGGTCCTCGCCGTCGTGGCCTCCGGCGAGCCGTTGCTGCTTTCGGCGGTCAATCTGGCCGAAGCCATCGCCATCCTGCATCGCCATCGCGGCTTGCCCGCCGCCGAGGCGCGGGACGACCTGCTCTCCCTCGGGCTGGAGGTGGTGCCTTTCGATGCCGAGCAGGCAGCCGTGGTCGGCGCCTTGGAACCGGTGCTGCGGGGCTGCGGCATCTCGCTCGGCGACCGGGCCTGCCTCGGGCTGGCGCAGGGCCGGGGCCTGCCGGTGCTGACGGCGGACCGGATCTGGGCCAAGCTCGACCTCGGTATCGAAATCCGCCTGATCCGCTGAAAGGCCAGCCGCGTGACCCTCGCCATCGCCCGCCAGGGCTGCTTCTTCACCGGCGGCCGCTATACCGAGGATGGTCAGGCGATGCGCGGCCAGTCCTTCGTGCAATTCCAGGTCCCCGCCGAGGAAACCGGCCCGCCGGTGGTGATGATCCACGGCACCGGCCAGACCGGAACCAACTACCTGATGACGCCGGATGGCCGACCGGGCTGGGCCGAGGATTTCCTTCGCGCCGGCCACGCCGTCTATGTGGTGGACCAGGCCGGGCGGGGGCGGTCCGGGCAGGATCATGGGCATGGCGCGCATGCCAGGGCGCCGGTCGCCCAGGTGACGCGGATGTTCACCGACCCGGCGGCGACCGCGCTCTATCCGCAGGCGGCGTTGCATAGCCAATGGCCGGGTGGGCCGGGCCGGCCGGGCAATGCCGCCTTCGACCAATTCTTCGCCAGCCAGACCGGCTATATCGCCGATCCGGAGACGACCGAGGCGGTGGTGCTGGGCGCGCATCTGGAATTGCTGGAGCGGATCGGCCCGGCGGTGCTGCTGACCCATTCGCAATCCGGCGTATTCGGCTGGAAGCTGGCGGATGCCCGGCCTGATCTGGTGCGGGCCATCCTGGCGATCGAGCCCAATGGCCCGCCCTTCTTCGACGTGACCTTCCAGGGCGGCGAGGATTGGTACGCCGAGGGTACGGCCCGCGCCCGGTCCTGGGGCATCGCCCGCCTGCCGCTGACCTTCGATCCACCGGCCGCGGCGCCCGAGGATTTGGCGTTGGAACGCCAGGCGATGCCGGATGCGCCGGGGATGGTCCGCTGCTGGATGCAGCGCGCCCCGGCCCGGCAGCTACCCCGGCTGGCCGGCATCCCCATCGCCGTGGTGACCGGGGAGGCGAGCTATCGCGCCACCTACGATCACTGCACGGCGCGCTTCCTGGCCCAGGCCGGCGCCACGGTCGAGCATCTGCGGCTGGAGGAGCATGGGCTGCGCGGCAACGGCCACATGCTGATGCTGGAAGCGAACAGCACCGCGATCAGCGCCCTGCTGCTGCGCTGGCTGGCGGCGCGGCTGGGGTAAAGCGGCCGGGCTGGGGTAAGGCAGCCGGGCGAGCGCTTGCGAACCCAGCCCGCTCCACGCTCTCAGAACCGCAGGAACAGCCCCGCCACCAGCGCCACCACGATATTGACCAGGATGCCGACCACCACGACCGCCAGGGTGAAGACCAGCGCCTTATCCGCCGGCACCCGGGCCAGGATCGGCGCGCCCTTGTAGAAGATGAACAGGCTGTACAGCCCGAGGATGCCGAGGATCGCCAGCGGCGGGATGATGGCGAAGGCGCCGGCGAGCCAGGCGGCGGTGGGGGAATAGACCGCCAGCTTCATCGCCGCGGTCTCATTCGCCACGCCGCCGAAGCGCGGCGCCAGGGCCTCGATGATCTTGCCCCAGACCCAGACGCCGGCGAGGCCCAGCACATAGCCGGCGACCGATTGCAGCAGCAGGCTGAAGATGCCGATCCGCAGGCCGAGCGCATTGCCCAGGAAGCCGGCGAAGATCGCCGCACCGATGAAGCCGGCGACCGCCGGGATCGCCGCCATCGGCATGGCATAGCTGGTGAAGAGGCTTTTGGTATCGGCAGGCTCGACGGCGATCGCCTGCCATTCCTGCTCCGGCTGGAGGATCAGTGCCTTGGCCCGGTCGATGATGCTCATGGCTGTGCCGGTGCCCCTTTGTCGGATGTCGGAAAGACTAGAGCATGATCGCTTGAGGTGGGATCACCGAAAAGCGTGAAGCATGCGACAAACAACAACCTGGAGCGTGATCGGCACTTCTGTCGGTGCCGATCACGCTCCAGGGTGCATGCTCGACCGCTGGCCACGCAATACCCGCGTGCCCAGCGGCTGCTTTCCCTTGGCTCAGCTCTCCCCTGGCTCAGCTCTCCCCTGGCTCAGCTCTCCCTTGGCTCAGCGCAGGCCGCCCGCATCGAAGCGGAGCGGGTCCTTCAGGAATTCCACCACGGCAAGGCGTTGCGCGGGTGGCAACGGCTGGGCCGGGAAGGCGTGCCCATGGTTGGAATTGGCCGGTGCCGCGGTATCGAAGCGGAACAGCCCGGGCGCCTCGGCCGAGACGAAGCCGAGCTTCTCCACATCCAGCTCCCGCCCGCCGGTCCAGAATACCGCGGGGCGTTCGGCCACGGGCGAGAGCAGGTCGTAGACGCTGGGGACCGAGCCATTGTGCAGGAAGGGCCCGGTCGCCCAGGTGCCGAGCAGCGGCCCCGCCTTCAGCGCCGACCAGGAACTGGCCGGCGGCACCCAGGGGCGGGAGCCGAGCGCCACCTGGCCGCGCGGGATGATGCAGGGCGAGGCGACCTCATGCCGCTGGATCGCGGCGCGGCCGCCATTCACCGTGCTGCGCAGGCCGGAAGGGCAGGCGCGCAGCTCACCGGTATCGACCAGGTTGATGGTGAACAGCGGCTGCTTGCCCAGATTGTCCAGCACCACGGTCGTCACCGTCTTGCCGAAGTAATCGGGCGCCCTGACGCTGCGGGCGCCATCGAACAGGTCGGCCAGCGGCCCCGGATCGATGCGCCATTCCGCCAGCGCCCGCAGATAGGTCGGGTCGGTGCCGACCACGGATTGCGGCACGGCGCTGACCCGGATGTAGTCCTGGCCGGCGCGGCTGTCGCGCGGGTCGGTGCGGCGGAAGGGCGGCATGTTGTGGCAACCCTGGCAGCTGGCGGCGAAGATCCGCTTGCCCTCGGTCCAACGGGCGCGGTCGATGGCGCCGAAGCGGTCCTCCGGCCAGGCCGGCGGCTTCAGGGCGCTGATCCAGCTCTCCATCGCATGCAGGCTCTCGTACTGCACCGAGGTATTGAAGCGGCCGGCGCTGCCCGGCGGGCCGAGCGCGACCCGGCCATGGACGCCCAGCACCTCGCCGGCATTGCGGCCGATCGGGCTGCCGGCGATCGGCACCCATTGCACCCAGTCGAGCTGCGGCGTCAGCCAGAGATGCGGATAGGAAACCGGCGCCTGCGGTGCCCGGCGATTGGCATCCTGCACCTCGGCCGGCGCGTCGAGGTCGAGCGCCGCGATGGCATTGATGATCTGGCCCAACGCATCGACGCGGGCGAAGCCGGCGGGATTGGCCGGCGCCTGGATCGCCGCCTGGCGGGCGCTGCGGGTGGCGAAGTTGGCGAAGGGCTCGCGCAGCGCCTCGGGCGTGACGCCGAGGCGGGCGGCGAGGGCGGCGAGCCGGGCGGGATCGGCATTGGTCGCCTGGACGGCGGTATCGAGCGCGGCCGAGAAGCTGTCGAAGTCGAAACTGGCCGGCGCGCCATCGATCCGCAGGCGGCTGCCGCGATGGGTGACCTCGTTGGTATGGCAGGCGGCGCAGGTCAGGCCGACCCAATTGCCGGTGGCGGGCTGCGGCGAGGGGTCGATGGCGAAGCCGATCGGCAGGCGGTCCGGGTTCAGCCCGGTGCCGGCATCGCCGGCATAGAGCAGGCCGTAGCGGGCCAGATGCTCCGGTGCGGCGAAGCGGCCGGCGCCGTCCGCGGTCTCCAGCGCGGCGAACCAGGTGCGGGGGATGAGGCGGGAGCCCTGCGGGCCGAAATGGAAGCGGGCGGCCAGCGCCGGGTCCCAGCCCTGCGGCAGCGTCGCGGCTGCTTCGGCCGGCAGCGACCAGGGCACGTCGCCGGCGGAGGGTGGCCGCGGCTCCTGCCAGGCGCAGGCTGCCAGCAGCAGGCCGCCCGCGAGCAGTCCGGTTGCGGATAGCCTCGCCGGGGTGAGGCGGAAGCGGCTTGGCCACCGCGCGGATCGGTGCATGGCAGTATCTCCCTTTGCCGGGGAGCCTGCGACCGGTTCGTTGCGTTTACAAGGATTCCTGCACGGGGGCCGGCGGTGGCGCCCAGCCCCGCCCGGGCACGCTGGCCAGCAGCGCCCGGGTATAGGGGTGGGTGGGCGCGGCGAAGATCGCGGCCGTCTCGCCCTGCTCCACCACCACGCCCCGGTACATCACCAGGATGCGGTCGCAGACCTGCGCCGCCACCCGCAGGTCATGGGTGATGAAGACCAGCGACAGCGAGAGCCGCTGCTTCAGCTCGGCCAGCAGCCGCAGCACCTGGGCCTGGACCGACACATCCAGCGCCGAGACGGGTTCGTCCGCCACCAGCACCGAAGGCTCCAGCGCCAGGGCCCGCGCCAGGCCGATCCGCTGGCGCTGGCCGCCGCTGAACTCGTGCGGGAAGCGCCCGGCCGATGCGGGGTCGAGGCCGACCAGCGCCAGCATCCGTTCGGCCGTGGCCCGGGCCTCGGCGCGGGAGGCGCCATGGATGCGCGGCCCCTGGGCGATGAGGTCGCCGGCCCGGCGCCGTGGGTTGAGCGAGGCATAGGGGTCCTGGAAGACCATCTGGATATGCCGCGTCATCGGCCGGAACGCCGCGCGGGAGGCGGCGCGGATTTCGGTGCCGTTGAGCCGGATGGAGCCGCCATCGGCCGGCAGTAGTTTCACGAGCGTCCGGGCGACGGTGGATTTGCCCGAGCCGCTTTCGCCGACGATGCCGAGCGTCTCCCCCTTGTGCAGGGTGAAGGACACATCCTGCACCGCATCCACCACGCGGCGGCGGCCGAACAGGCTGCCGGTGCGGTAGGTCTTCCGCAGGCCCTCGACCACCAGAATATCGGCGCCTGGTACGGTGGCGGCGCGGGCGGGCGGTGTCAGCGGCGGGACGGCACCGACCAGGGCGCGGGTATAGGGATGCGCCGGCGCACCCAGCACCTGGGCGGCGGGGCCGGTCTCGACGATCCGGCCATGCTGCATGACGGCGACGCGGTCGGCGATCTCCGCCACCACGCCGAAGTCATGGGTGATGAAGAGCACGCCGGTGCCGCGGCGAGCCTGGATTTCCTTGATGAGGGCCAGGATGCGGGCCTGGGTGGTCACGTCCAGCGCCGTCGTGGGTTCATCGGCGATCAGCAGGCGCGGCTCCATCGCCAGCGCCATGGCGATCATCGCCCGCTGCCGCTGGCCGCCCGAAAGCTCGTGCGGGTAGGCGCGCGCTGCGCCGGGCGGGTCGGGGATGCCGACCTCCTCGAGCAGCGCCTGGACCTGGGCGAGCACCATGATGCGGGTCAGGTGGCGGGCATGCTCCTCCAGCACCTCGGCGATCTGCCGGCCGACCGGCATCAGCGGGTTCAGCGCCGTCATCGGTTCCTGGAAGATCATGCCGATGCGCTTGCCGCGGATGGCGCGCAGCCGGGCGGGCGGGAGGCTGGCGAGATCTTCGCCCTCGAAGGCGATGGTGCCGCCGGCCAGCGTCACCCGCGGCGCCGGCAGCAGGCCGAGGATCGACATGGCCGTCAGCGACTTGCCCGAGCCGCTCTCGCCGACCACGCAGAGGATCTCGCCGGCGGCGACGTCGAGGTCGATGTCCTGCAGGGCGAACTCACGCTCCGCCCCCTTCGGCAGCCGGACCGAGACATTGCGCAGCGACAGCAAGGGCGCTCCGCCGGTCTGCTTCGGAACTCCGCGCGATGCGGCGCTGCGGTCATCAGACCCGGTCAAAGCACCTGCATCCGGGGGTTCAGCGCATCGTTCAGCCCATGGCCGACCAGGCTGAAGGCCAGCACGGTGACGAGGATGGCCGCACCCGGGATGGCCGAGACATACCATTCGGTCCGCAGCACCGACCGTCCCGCGCCGATCATGTTGCCCCAGGAGGCGATGTTGGGATCGGACAGGCCGAGGAAGGCCAGCGCGCTTTCCAGCAGGATGGCGAGGGCCATGACCACGCTGGCATAGACGATGACCGGCGGCAGCGCATTGGGCAGCACCTCGCCCAGGATGAGCTGCGCGTCACGCATCCCCAAGCCCCGTGCGGCGAGGATGAACTCGCGCGACCGCAGCGAGAGGAATTCGGCCCGCACCAGCCGGCAGGGCGCGGTCCAGCCGACCAGGCCGATGGCGATGGTGATCACCCCCAGCTCCGAGCCGAAGACCGCCACCAGCACCAGCAGCAGGATGAAATTCGGCACCGTCTGGAAGGCTTCGGTGATCCGCATCAGCAGGTCATCGACCCAGCCGCCGTAGAAGCCGGCGACCGCGCCCACCAGCACGCCGATGCCGACTGCGACGACCGAGGCCACCAGCCCGATCAGCAGCGAGACGCGGGCGCCATGGCAGACGAAGCCAGCGATGTCGCGGCCGAGGTTGTCGGTGCCGAGCGGCACGCGCGGATTGGCGCCCGGCCATTGCAGCGGCCGTCCGGCCAGCGCCATCGGGTCGCGCGGGAACAGCATGTCCGCCGACAGCGCCGCGGCGATGACGGCGACCAGCAGCACCGCGCCGATGATCCCGGCCGGGCTGCGCAGATAGGCCCGCAAGGTCCTCATGCGCCGATCCTCGGGTCGAGCCTGGCGTAGAGGATATCGACCAGGAAATTGACGATGATGACCAGCACGGCGGAGACCAGCACGATGCCGAGCAGGGTGTTGAGGTCCCGCTGCACCACGCTTTCGAAGGCCAGCCGGCCGAGGCCGGGCAGCGAGAAGACGCTCTCGATCACCACGCTGCCGCCCAGCATGGTGCTGAACTGCAGCCCGACGAAGGTCACCATCGGCAGCAGCGCGTTGCGCAGCACGTGCCGCCACAGCACCCGCCCCTCGGTGAGGCCCTTGGCCCGGGCGGTGCGGACGAAGTCGAGGTTCATCACCTCCAGCATGCTGGCCCGCATCAGCCGCAGGTAGATGGCGAGGAAGATCAGCGCCAGCGACAGCACCGGCAGCACCAAATGGGTGGCGATGTCCAGCATCCGGTCCAGTCCAGTCAGCCCGGCGCCGATGCTCTCGAAGCCGCCCGGCGGCAGCCAGGCCAGCTTCACGCTGAACAGCACGATCAGCATCAGCCCGAGCCAGAAGCTGGGGATGGCATAGCAGACCAGGCCTAGCGTGCTGATGACGGTATCCGGCCAGCCGTTCACCCGCCGCGCCGCCAGCACGCCCAGCACCAGCCCGGCCGAGAAGGCGAAGGCCAGGGCGCAGGACATGAACAGCGCGGTCACCGCCAGCCGCTCGGCGATGACGCTCGCCACCGGCTTGCCGTAGATGGCGGATTGGCCGAGGTCGAAGGTCAGCAGCCGCAGCAGGTAGCGGCCGAGCTGCACCGCGACGCCGGCATCGAGCCCGTATTGGGTCCGCAGCCGCGCCGCATCCTCGGCGCTGCCGCCGCCCATCTGCGCCATCAGCGCCTCCACCGTATCGCCCGGTGCCAGCTGCTGCTGGCCCAGCGCGGCGTGTTGTGGCTGCCCATCAACCGCTTGGAATAGACGCTGATGAAGGCATGCTCCACCGCGGTATGCACCGGCAAATCCTCGATCGCGAGGCTGACGAAGTCCTGGTACAGCGCCTTGCGCTTCGGCGCATCCAGCTCGGTCGCCGCGGCGTCGATCACCGCATCCATCCGGGGATTGTCGTAGCCGTACTGGTTGGTCCAGGGCGCGCCGACCGGGCTGCCGGTGCGGAACCAGACGGTGGTGCTGACCGCCGGGTCGTTGCGGTATTGGTGCCAGCCGGTCGTCAGGTCGAATTCATGGGCGCGATAGACGCCGGTGAGGAAGCCGGGCGCATCCCGCGCCTCGATCTCCACCCTGATGCCGATCTCGCGCAGGCTCTGCTGGATGAAGGTGGCGAAGTTCAGGGTATATTCGCCCCAGGGCGCCGGCAGCAGTTTTAGGGGTTGGGCGAAGCGCTGGCCGTTGCGGGAGGGGCGCCTGTACCCCGCCTCGTCCAGCAGCGCCTCGGCCTTCGCCCGGTCGAAGGGATAGGGCGCCGGCCGCGGCACGTAGAAGGCCGCGCTCGAGGAGGGGATCGCCCCGGTCCCGACCTTGGCGTAG
>JAQGIA010000054.1 GCA_028291445.1 Belnapia sp. | reverse complement strand
ATCACGGTCGCCGCCATGTGCAGCGACATCCTGGCGCGCACCCTCGAACGCTGCGCGGTGAAGACCGAGATTCTCGGCTTCACCACCCGCGCCTGGAAGGGCGGCCACTCGCGCGAGAAATGGGTGCAGGACGGCAAGCCGCGCAATCCCGGCCGGCTGAACGACCTGCGGCATGTCATCTACAAGGCCGCCGATGCGCCCTGGCGCCGGGCCCGCAAGAATCTGGGCCTGATGCTGCGTGAGGGGCTGCTGAAGGAGAACATCGACGGCGAGGCGCTGGAATGGGCCTATAAGCGCCTCCGCGTCCGGCCGGAGCACCGCCGCATCCTGATGGTGATCTCGGATGGCGCCCCGGTCGACGACAGCACGCTGTCGGTCAACCCCGGCAATTACCTGGAACGGCATCTGCGCAAGACCATCGCCGATATCGAAGGCCGCGGCGACGTCGAGCTGATCGCCATCGGCATCGGCCATGACGTGACCCGCTACTATCGCCGCGCCGTGACCATCGTGGATGCCGAGGAGCTGGGCGGCACCATGATGAAGAAGCTCGCGGAGCTCTTCGACGAGGATGCTGCCGAGGCCTGGCAGCGCGCCGCCACGGAACGCTCCGCCCTCGTCGCCTGATTGACCCAAGGTCTTTCCCGACGCTGGTTGCTGGCGGCGCTGGCGACCACGGCCTGCGTGCCGGGCGGTGCCGGATTCGCCCAGGGCATTCCCGCCAAGCCACTGGCGCTCGACCCCTTGCCGCCCGGCAGCCCGCTCGAAGCGCTGGGCGGCCTCGTCATCGACGACCGGGCGCTGGGCTTCGGCGGGCTGTCCGCCCTGCACATCGATGATGACTTGCGGCTGACCGCGGTCAGCGACGTGGCGCAATGGGTCACTGCCCGGCTAGTCCTGCAGGACGGCAAGCCGGCGGGCCTGGCCGAATTGCGCACCGGGCCGCTGCGGGATGGCGCCGGGCGGGCCCTGCCACGCGGCTATGGCGGGGATTCCGAAGCCCTCGCCCGGACGCCCGACGGCAGCTGGCTGGTGGGCTTCGAGCGCTGGCACCGGATTCGTGCCTATACGACCCTCGACGGTCCCGGCCGCTACGTGGAAGCGCCGCCGGGGCTGGAGCTGGCGCCGGGCAACGGCGGCCTCGAATCCCTGGCGGTGCTGGCGGATGGGCGCTGGCTGGCCATCGCCGAACAGCTTGCCGCGACGGAGGATCCGCTGTCGCGGCGGGCTTGGCTGGGCGGTCCGGGGCGCTGGATGCCCTTCGCCTATCGCCCGGCGGAAGGGTTCAATCCGGCCGATGCCGCGCCGCTGCCGGATGGCGGGGCGCTGGTGCTGGAGCGCAGCTTTTCCCTTTTCGCCGGCTTCGGTGGCCGCCTTGTCAGGCTCAGCGCGGCGCAGCTCCGCGATGCGGCCTCGGGCGCCCTGCTCGAAGGCGAGGAAATCCTGCGGATCGCCGCGCCGCTGCCGCGCGACAATTTCGAAGGCGTGACGGTCTTCCGCGCCGGCGGCCGGACCATGGTCGCGCTGGTCTCGGACGACAACGAGAACATGCTGCAACGGACGCTGCTGCTGCTGTTCGCCTTGCGGGATGATTGAGCGGCGGCGGCCTCAGCCCGCTCGGTCCAGCCAGGCCAGCACGCCGCGCGCCGCCGCCGCGCCGGTGCTGAAGCAGGCCTGCAACAGGTAGCCGCCGGTCGGCGCCTCCCAATCCAGCATCTCGCCGGCCAGGAAGACCCCGGGCCGGGCGCGCAGCATGAATTGACCATCCAACTCCCCCCAGCCGACCCCGCCGGCCGAGGAGATCGCCCGGGCGATCGGCGCCGTCCCAGTTAGTGGCAGCGGCAGCGCCTTCACCAGGGCGGACAGCGGCGCCGTGGCCCCGGCATGCAGGGCTTCCTGCACCAGCCCGATCGCCACCGGCGGCAGCCCGGCGCGGCGCAGGTGATTGGCCAGGGAGACGCCGCCGCGCGGGCCATCCAGCCGGGCGGCCAGCGCGGGCGCGTCCAGGTCCGGCCGCAGGTCGAGCCGCAGCAGGGCCTGGCCTGCCGTGGCGATCGCCTCCCGCAGCGGCGCGGACAGGGCATAGACGGCGCCACCCTCGATCCCGGCGGCAGTCACCACCGCTTCGCCCCGCACCCTTTGGCCGGCGAATTCCAGGGCGATGCGCTTCAACGGCGTCCCCTCGAAGCGCTGGCGGAAGACGGCCGACCAGGGGACCAGGAAGCCGCAGTTGGAGGGGCGGAACGGCACCATCCCCGGCAGCAACCCCGCCCATGCCCCATCCGAGCCGAGCCGCGGCCAGGATGCCCCACCCAGCGCCAGCACCACCGCATCCGGCCGCACCGAAACCGCCCCCTCCGGCGTGGCGAACCGCAGCGCCCCGGCCGCATCCCAGCCTTCCCAACGGTGCCGCGCCTGCAAGGTCACGCCCAGCCCCAGCCTGCCGAGCCAGGCGCGCAGCAGCGGCGAGGATTTCAGCGCCTTGGGGAAGATGCGGCCGCTGCTGCCGGTGAAGACCGGCTGGCCCAGCCGCACCGCCCATTCGACCAGGGCCTCTGGCGGGAAGGCGGCGATCGCCGGCTCCAGCCGGACGGCGGCCTCGCCGTAGCGCGTGAGGAAGCCGGGAAGCGGCTCGGCATGGGTCAGGTTCAGGCCGCCGCGGCCGGCGATGAGGAATTTGCGGCCGGGGCTCGGCATGCGGTCGAACACGGTCACGGCGGCACCGGCCTCGGCCAGCACTTCCGCCGCCATGAGCCCGGCCGGGCCGCCGCCGATGACCGCGACCGAAGCGGATATAGGGGACATCGGCGCCTTCTACCCGCCGCCGCGATCGCGGTGAACCCTCGGCGGCTTCGCCCGTTAGGGTCGCGCAACCGATACTAGGAGAGTTTCCATGGCCGACGGCTTCCTGTCCAACCTGCGGTCCAAGGCCGAAGACGTGCGTGACGATGCCGAGCATTACGGCCGCCGCGCCTCCAAATCCCTGCGCGAGACGGGGCGCGAAGCCAGCCGCGCCGTGCATGACCGTGGCGACGATGCCCGCGGCGAGCTGGCCAGGCTGTGGGGCGAGCTGGAGGATCTGGTGGAGCGGCGCATCTCGCCGGCCGCGCAGGATGCAGCCCGCTACGCCGGCAGCTATGCCCGGGAAGGCCGCGACGTGGCCTATGACATGGCATCGCAGCTGCGTGACGTGGCGCGGTCCCGGCCGCTGATGGCAATCGGCATCGCGGTGGCGGCGACCTGGGTCATCAGCAGCATGCTGCGCAGCAAGCGCTAAGACAGGCTGCCCCCCGCCCGTGCTGCGTGCGGGCGGGGGCGGCTCAGCCGCGCAGACTCTCCGCTGGACCTGGGGCCTCCGCGGCCCAAGATAGGCTGGCGATGAACCATATCCTCGCCCCGGTCACATTCTTCCCCGCGAAGCGCCCGGCCCCGCCACCGGAGCGGCGCCTGAAGGTCGTTTCCCCCTTCGAGCCGAATGGCGACCAGCCGGCGGCGATCAAGCAATTGATCGCGGGCCTGGCGGCCGAGGAACGCGACCAGGTGCTGCTCGGCGTGACCGGCAGCGGCAAGACCTTCACCATGGCCAAGGTGATCGAGGCGGTGCAGCGGCCGACCCTGATCCTGGCCCCCAACAAGACGTTGGCCGCCCAGTTGTTCGGCGAGATGAAGAGCTTCTTCCCCGACAATGCGGTGGAATACTTCGTTTCCTACTACGACTACTACCAGCCGGAAGCCTATGTTCCGCGTACCGACACCTACATAGAAAAAGACGCGCAGATCAACGAACAGATCGATCGCATGCGGCATTCCGCCACCCAGTCCCTGCTGGAACGGAACGACGTCATCATCGTCGCCTCGGTCTCCTGCATCTACGGCATCGGCTCGGTCGAGACCTATTCCCGGATGGTGGTGAAGCTCGAGGTCGGCGGGCAGATCGACCGCGACGTGCTGATCAAGGGGCTGGTCGAGCAGCAGTACCGCCGCAACGACAGCTTCTTCGCCCGCGGCACCTTCCGCATCCGCGGCGAGACGGTGGATATCTGGCCGGCCCAGCTCGAAGACCGCGCCTGGCGGGTCAGCCTGTTCGGCGACGACATCGAATCCTTGCGCGAATTCGACCCGCTGACCGGTGAGATCACCGGCGAGATGGAGAAGGTCAGCGTCTACGCCAATAGCCACTACGTCACGCCGCGCCCGACCCTGCAGCAGGCGATCATCTCCATCAAGGCGGAGCTGAAGGAACGGCTGGCGGAACTGCATGCGGCGGGGCGGTTGCTGGAGGCGCAGCGGCTGGAGCAGCGCACGCAATTCGACATCGAGATGCTGGAGACGACCGGCGTCTGCAAGGGCATCGAGAATTACAGCCGCTACCTGACCGGGCGTAAGCCGGGCGAGCCGCCGCCGACCCTGTTCGAGTACCTGCCGGAGAATGCGCTGCTGGTGGTCGACGAAAGCCATGTCACCATCGGCCAGCTCGGCGGCATGTACCGGGGCGACTTCGCGCGCAAAAGCGTGCTCGACGAATTCGGCTTCCGGCTGCCCTCCTGCAAGGACAACCGGCCGCTGAAATTCGAGGAATGGGAGGCCTATCGCCCCGCCACGGTCTTCGTCAGCGCCACGCCGGGCCCCTGGGAGATGGAACGCACCGGCGGCACCTTCGCCGAACAGGTCATCCGCCCCACCGGCCTCATCGACCCGGTGACCGAAATCCGCCCGGTGGACAAGCAGGTCGACGATCTGCTGGCCGAATGCCGCGAGCAGATGAAGAAGGGCGGCCGGGTGCTGGTGACCACGCTCACCAAGCGCATGGCCGAAGACCTGACCGAATACATGGCCGAGGCCGGCATCAAGTGCCGCTACCTGCATTCCGATGTGGATACCCTGGAGCGGATCGAGATCATCCGCGACCTGCGGCGCGGGGTCTTCGACGTGCTGATCGGCATCAACCTGCTGCGGGAAGGGCTCGACATCCCCGAATGCACCCTGGTCGCCATCCTGGACGCGGATAAGGAAGGCTTCCTGCGCTCCGCCACGGCGCTGATCCAGACCATCGGCCGTGCCGCCCGCAACGTGGATGGCCGCGTCATCCTCTACGCCGACCGGATGACCGACAGCCTGCGCAAGGCGCTGGAGGAAACCGACCGGCGCCGCACCAAGCAGGTGGCATGGAACACCGCGCACGGCATCACGCCGACCACCATCAAGCGGCAGATCGCCGATGTCATGCAATCCGTCTACGAGGCGGATTACGTGACGGTGGAGGCAGTGGAGGGCGATGCCACCGCGCAATTCGTCGGCAAGGACCTGCGGGCCAGCATCGCCGAACTGGAGAAGCGGATGCGGGCCGCGGCGGCCGACCTGGAGTTCGAGGAGGCGGCGCGGCTGCGCGACG
>JAQGIA010000042.1 GCA_028291445.1 Belnapia sp. | reverse complement strand
CGTCTGGCGCCGGCCAGGTCCAGCGTAGGGGCGCATGCGCAACCCGCATCGCCGAGGCGGCATCCGGGTCGACTTGCCGCCGATCCGCCCGCAGCCATGGCCGTTCGAAACCTCTCAGAACCTTGTCCCGCCGCCGATCGCGACGCGCCGCATCGGCCTTGCGCCGCGCCGAGCACGCCTGCCATGCTTTCCCAACCGGCATGATACGGCGCCAGGACAACCACCAGGCCACCCGCGCCCCGCCAAGCCCCGGCCGCCCGATCGAGGAGGCGCTGATGCGACGCCTGGTCCTGCTGCTGATCCTGCTCTTCCTCGGCCCTGCGCCAGGCCATGCCCAGCCAGCGGCCCCCAACCCGCCCGCCGCCCTGCCGGAGTCCGAGGCGCCCCGGTCAAGCATCCGCCCGCCCACGCCACTCGCTGCGCCCACGCCGCCCGAGGCCCTCCGCCCCGCCCCGGTCGCGCCCATCCCGGTGCCGGACTGCAACGTCAGGCCGCAGCCGCAACCCGTCCTTCCCAGCCGCGCGCCCATCCTTCTCACGGTCAATCCGGCCACCACCTGGCAGCCCCGCGGCGGCGAGGTCCTGGTCAAGCTGGCCGGCGACCGCGCGGATATCGCCTATTTCAGCGTGCGGGCCTGCTTCCGCTGGGCGCAGGGCGAAGCCTGGTCCTTCGCCCCGGCCACGGTGCAGATCCGCCCCAGCGACCTGGACGGCACGGCCAACCTCGGGATCGTCGTGCCCTATCTGCGCGATGCGCCGGAAACCATCGTCCAGCGGGTCAAGGCTTCCGGCACCCTCCGCTCGGACGGCTTCGGCATGGTGCCCGATACCGACCTCAGGATCATCGTCGCCACCGACCGAGGCATCATCGCCGACAACCTCTATTCGGTCGGGATCACCTCGGTCTGGTGGGGCCTGATCATCAGCCTGCTGACCACCGGCATCGGCCTCTGGGTGCTGTATATCCTGGCGAGGCAGCGCAACGTGGCTGGCTATGGCCTGCTGAAGCTGGTCGTCAACCGTGACGGCAAGGCCAGCCTCACCGGCTTTCAGACGCTGCTCTGGTCGGTGGTGATCTCCTTCTGCTCGGTCTACGTCATGGCGCTCTCGGGCAACCTCATCAACATCACGACCGGCACGCTGGTGCTGCTGGGCATCGCCGGGGTCTCGACGGTGACCGCCGCTTTCCAGGCGCCGGGCAATGGCCGGGCCGCGGCGGAGGCGGCGGTGCCGGAAGCGGCGAAGGCGGCGGTGGCGGCCCTCCCCGATAGCCAGGCGGTGCGGGATGCCGTGCAACAGCTTGGCCAGCAGGTCGCCGCCGGCAATGCGCCGGCTGGCATGGCCATGCTGCAGGCCGCGGTGGGCAATGCCCTGCGGGAACCGGCGGTTGGGGCGGTCATGGCGAATGCCGCCCGGGGTGCGGCAATCCAGGCCCTCGCCGGTGCGCCCGCCGGCGCCGTCCAGCCCCGCTTCGCCGATTTCATCGCCCCGACCGACAATAGCCCCGGCGTCGACATCACCCGGGTGCAGATGCTGTTCTTCACCGTCATCGCCGCCTTCTTCGTGCTGCTGAAGGTGCTGAATACCTATCTGATCCCGGAAATCCCCGAGGGCTACCTGCTGCTCATCGGCATCAGCAACAGTGTCTATATCGGCGGCCGGTTCGGCACGGCGAAGCAGTAGAGCCACCCGCGCCTATCCCAGGTCCCCGTCCCAGGCCCGCCTGTCCCGGGCGCCCGGCGAAACATGGCGCCGGCCGCCCCGCCCGCCTACACTGCGACCCATGCCCGATGTCGGCGTCGTCCCGGACCAGCAGCAAGCCACCGTCCCGCCGCGCCGCAAGCGCTGGGTCTCCCCCCTGCTGCGGCGCATCCTGCTGCTGAACGTGCTGCCGCCGGCGCTGCTGGCCGCCGCCATGCTCTACCTCGACCAGTACCAGAACGGGTTGCTGGCGGCCGAGGTCGAGGCCATGCGGACCCAGGCCCGCATCTATGCCGGGGCCATCGCCGAGGCCGGGGTCCGCCTGCAGGACGACCGCGCCGTGCTGGTGCCGGAGGCGATCCGCCCGCTGCTGCGCCGGCTGGTCGACCCATCCCCCAATACCCAGGCCCGGCTGTTCGACAATACCGGCCTGGTGGTGGCCGATAGCCGGGTGCGCGAGGGTGCCGGCGGTGCCGTAGTGACCGAGCCGCTGCCGCCGCCCGAGCCGCGCGGCGCCTTCTCCACCTCCATCGCCGGCCTCTATGACCGGCTGCTGACCCTGGTGCCGCGGACCGGCCCCTCCGACGTGGCGGTCGATATCAACCCGGATGCACCCTCGTTCGACTGGCAGCCCAACCTCGGTCCCGACCGGCGGGAGGAATTGCGCCTGGCCCTGGAAGGCGGCGTCACCCCCTATATCCGCCGCACCGCCGATGGCCGGCTGCTGGTCTCGGTGGCCGAACCGGCCCGGCGCAACAACCAGTCGGTCGGCATCGTCCTGCTGACCCGGGAGGCGCGGGAGGTGGATCAGCGGCTGTTCGAGATCCGCGCCAGCGTGCTCGGCATCTTCGTCATCGCCCTGATCCTGACCGTGTTGCTCTCGCTCTACCTGGCGCAGACCCTGGCCAATCCGATCATGCAATTGGCCGGCGCCGCCGCGGCCATGCGCCAGGGGGAGGGCAGGGGCGGCAGCGTCCCCGCCGCGGTCCTGGCGCGGGACGACGAGATCGGTATCCTGGCGCGCGACCTGCAATCGGCGGCGACCGCGCTCTGGGCCCGGATCGACACCAACGAGCGCTTCGCCGCCGATGTGGCGCATGAGCTGCGCAACCCGCTGACCAGCGTGCGATCCGCGATCGAGACCCTCCGCCGCATCCAGAACCCCGACCAGCAGAAGCGCCTGCTGGCCATCATCGCCGAGGATGCGGTGCGGATGGACCGGCTCATCGCCGATATCTCCGACAGTTCCCGGGTCGATGCCGAGCTGTCCCGCACCATCGCCGTCCCGGTCGATATCGCCCCCATCCTCGCGACCCTGGCCGAGTTGCACAACGCCACCCGCGACGAGGAGGACGCCGACCCGGTCGTCATCCTGGAAGCCCCGGCCGAGGGGCTGGTGGTTCGTGGCGTCGAGGGAAGGCTGGTCCAGGTGCTGCGCAACCTGCTCGGCAATGCGCTGTCCTTCAGCCCGCGCGACGGCCGCGTCTGGGTCCGCGCCCGCCCGACCGGGGCAATGGTCGAGGTGGTGCTCGAGGACGAGGGGCCAGGCATCCCCGAGGCCAAGCTGGAGGGGATCTTCGAGCGATTCTACTCGGAACGCCCGCATGGCGAGCGCTTCGGCCAGCACTCCGGCCTCGGCCTTTCCATCAGCCGGCAGATCGTCGAGGGCCTGCGCGGCCGCATCGCCGCCGAGAACCGCCGCGATGCCGATGGCAAGGTGACCGGCGCCCGCTTCGTCATCCGCCTGCCCATCGCCTGAACCGGGTGGCCTGAAATCGGGCGGCTTGAGACCGGGTGGCCTGAGACCGGGTAACCAAAGACCGGGTAGCGTAACAGAACGCAAGCGGAGCGCCGACGGAAACCTGGCGTTATACTCTGTGCACTGTCCCGGCCCGCCCTCACTGGCGTATATCCACTCCGGGGCGA
Organism: Belnapia sp.; assembly: GCA_028291445.1. Taxonomy (GTDB): domain Bacteria; phylum Pseudomonadota; class Alphaproteobacteria; order Acetobacterales; family Acetobacteraceae; genus Belnapia. The sequence continues at coordinate 7,604 of JAQGIA010000042.1, read as the reverse complement.
CGGGACATGGCGCCGGAGGCATTGCGGCATGGGCCAGATCGTCATCACCGAATACATGGAAGCCGCGGCGATCGAGCGGCTGAACGCCGCCTATACCACCCTGTACGACCCCGATCTCGGCACCGCGCCGGACCGGCTGCGCGCCGCCGTCGCCGGCGCCCGGGCGCTGATCGTCCGCAACAGGACCCAGGTGGATGATGCCCTGCTGGCCGCCGCCCCCGGCCTCAAGGTGCTCGGCCGGCTCGGCGTCGGCCTGTACAACATCGACCTCGAGGCCTGCCGCATCCGCCAGGTGGAGGTGATCCCCGCCGCCGGCGCCAATGCCGACAGCGTCGCCGAATACACCGTCCTGTCGGTCGGCATGCTGCTGCGCGGCGTCTTCCAGGACAGCGCCACCATCGCCGCCGGGCAATGGCCGCGGGAACGCCTCAGCGGCGGGCGGGAAATGGGCGGCAAGACGCTGGGCATCCTAGGCTTCGGCGATATTGGCCGCCGCGTCGCCCGGCTGGCCCGCGCCTTCGGCATGCGGGTCATCGCGCATGACCCGGTGCTGCCCATCGACCATTCCGGCTGGGCCGAGAACGCCACCAAATCCGTCACATTAGATGAGTTGGTGGCGCGGTCGGATGCCATCACCCTGCATGTCCCGCTGGAAGCCACCACACGCAGCCTGGTCGATGCCACCCTGCTGGCGGCGATGAAGCCGGGCGCCGTGCTGGTCAATGCCTCCCGCGGCGGGGTGGTGGTCGAGGCCGACCTGGCCGCCGCCCTCCGCGCCGGGCAGCTCGGCGGCGCGGTGCTGGATGTGTTCGAGGTGGAGCCCCTGCCGGCCGACAGCCCGTTGATCGGCGCGCCCAACCTGGTCCTGACCCCGCATATCGCCGGCGCCACGCGGGAGAGCAATTTGCGCGTCTCTTCCCTCATCGCCGCCCGGGTGCTGGTCGCGCTGGCGATGGATTGAACGCAGCGCTGCTATTTCCACGCGCATTCGGCCCCCACTGCCCCTATCTCCCGCTTTATGAACCCGAGGTCATTACCCTGCTTGCAGCCTGAATCCTTTACGGCGCCCCATCCGGACTACCAGCCCCGGCCCCCCGAGCCGCATCGCATCTGCGGCGCCGCCCCGGTCCGCGCGCTGTTCCTCCGCCGGCCGGAAGCGGTGCAGCGGCTGTTCTATACGGAAGCCATGCGGCGCATCGCCGGGCCGCTCTGCGCCCATCTGGCCCGCACCCGCCGGCCCTACCGGGAGGTCCCGGCCGAGGAGCTGGCCCGCATCGCCGGCACGCCGCACCATGGCGGGATCTGCGCCATTGCCCAGGTCCGCTATGCCGAGCGCCTGCCCGGCCATGCCCTGCCGGCCGACCTGCCGGTGGCGCCGCTGCTGCCGGTGCTGGATTGCATCGGCAATCCGCACAACCTCGGTGCCATCGCCCGCTCCGCCGCATTCTTCGGCTGCCGCGGCCTGCTGCTCTCGGATGACCAGCGCCAGGCCGACCTGTCGGACGCCGCTTTCCGCACCGCCGAGGGCGGGCTCGAATTGCTCCGGGTGCTGCGGGCGCGGGACCTGACCAACCTGCTCCGCGGCATGCGCGGGCAATATCTGGTGGTCGCCGCCGTCGCCGCCGGCGGGGTCGCCCCCGCCGCCCTGCCGCGCGGCCGGCCCATCGCCCTGGTGCTCGGCAACGAGGAGCAGGGGCCGACCGATGCGGTGCTCGACTGCTGCGAGGCCGGGGTCACCCTGACCGGCGGCGGCATGGTGGAAAGCCTGAACGTCTCCGCCGCCGCCGCGGTGCTGTTCCACGCCTTGGCCGGCCAGCCCGCCCCGATGCACGGCCCCCGCCCGGCGCGCACCCCCGCACGCACCGTGGCACGGCCGCAGCCGGCCCCCTCCGCCGGCCGGCTGCGACTGCCGCCCCGCTGAGCATGGCCGCCACCCAGCCCGCCGCTACCCAGCCCGTTGCCACGATGGCCAGCGAGGCCGATGGCGCCGGCACCCGCCTTGCCTTCGCCGGGCCGCTCGACGCCGGCGCCACCGCCCGGCTCTGGCCGGAGGCGATGCGCAAGGCCAAGGGCGCTCAGCCGCTGACCCTCGACCTGGCCGGCGTCACCGCCCTCGATACCGCGGGCGCGGTGCTGCTGCTGCGGCTGGAAAGCCTGGCTGGCGAGGCGCAATTCCAGGGCCTGGCCGCCGGCCCGCTGCAGGCGGTGCTGGACCGCACCCGGCAGGCGCTCGCCGCCCCCCAGGGCGCGCCGCCCCCCGCCGCCCTGCCGTGGCTCGGCTGGATCGGCCAGATCACCGTCCGGCGCGGCCAGGATATGCTGTCCCAGATCGCCTTCCTCGGCGAGGCGGCGGTCGCCGGCCTGGGCACCCTCCGCCGTCCCTGGCGGCTGCGCTTCGCCGAGGTGCTGCGCCACCTGGACGAGGCCGGGCTGCGGGCCTTCGGCCTCACCGTGCTGCTCGGCTTCCTCATCGGCGTCATCCTCGCCTTCCAATCCTCCATCCCGATGCGCCGCTTCGGCGCCGAGATATTCATCCCCAACCTCGTCGGCATCTCGCTGCTGCGCGAACTCGGTCCGCTGATGGCTGCGGTGATCCTCTCCGGCCGCACCGGTTCGGCCTATGCCGCCGAACTCGGCACCATGACGGTGAACGAGGAGGTGGACGCGCTGCGGATCATGGGGATCGACCCCATCGCCTGGCTCGTGCTGCCCCGGCTGCTGGCGGCGACCCTGGTCATGCCGATCCTGGCGCTGCTGATGGATCTTGCCGGCCTGATCGGCATGGGCGTGGTCATGGGCACGCTGGGCTATCCCCCGGTCGGCGTCATCGCCCAGCTCCAGGCCGCGGTCGGGCTGAACGACTTGGCCGGCGGGCTGTTCAAGGCCGCCGTCTTCGGCCTCTCGATTGGGCTGGTCGGCTGCCGCGCGGGTCTCGGCGCCGGGCGCGGCCCGCGCGCGGTGGGCGACGCGGCGACCTCGGCGGTGGTCGGCGGCATCGTCTCCATCGTGCTGCTGGACGGCGTCTTCTCCATCCTGTTCTACCGGCTGGGCTGGTGAGCATGGCCGGTCCCACGCCGAACCCGAAGCCCGCGGCGCCGGGCGAGCCACCGGGCGAAACCGTCATCCGGGTCGACGACCTCGCCGCCCGCTTCGGCGGCCGCACCATCTTCGAGCATGTCAGCTTCGAGGTCCGCCGCGGCGAGGTCTTCGTCATCCTCGGTGGCTCCGGCTGCGGCAAATCGACGCTGCTGAAACACATGATCGGCCTCTACCCGCCGGCCGAGGGCAGCATCGCCATCCTCGGCGAGCCAATGGGCGGGGTCAGCGGCGCCGCCCGGACCGCGCTGCTGACCCGCATCGGCGTCATGTGGCAGTCGGGCGCGCTGTTCGGCTCGCAGACCCTGGCCGAGAACATCGAGGTTCCGCTGGAGGTGCACACCGGCCTGCCGCCCGAGGCCCGCGCCCTGGTGGCCCAGGCCAAGCTCGGCCTGGTCGGCCTGGCCGATGCCGCCGGGCGGCTGCCGGCCGAGATCTCCGGCGGCATGGCCAAGCGCGCCGGCATCGCCCGGGCCATGGCGCTCGACCCACCGATCCTGTTCCTGGATGAGCCCTCGGCCGGGCTCGACCCCATCACCTCGGCCGGGCTCGACGCGCTGATCAAGCAACTCGCCCGCGACCTCGGCACCACCTTCGTGGTGGTGACGCACGAATTGCAATCAATCCTGGCGATCGGTGACCGATGCATCATGCTGGACAAGGAGGCCAAGGGGATGATCGCCGAGGGCGACCCCCGCAAGCTTCGCGACGAGAGCGACAACCCCACCGTGCGGGCCTTCTTCCGCCGCGAGGTACTCGCATGACGGCGGCCCGGATCGCCGCGCCGCCGGGCGGGACCTGACCGCATGCCGCAATCCCGTGGGCTCTACCTGCGCGTCGGCGCCCTGGTCGTGGCCGGGCTGGTGCTGTCGCTCGGCTTCGTCCTGTTCTTCACCTCGACGCGCTTCGGCTCCAGCAGCACCACCTACGAGACCTATTTGCGGGAATCCGTCCAGGGCCTCGATGTCGGCTCCCCGGTGCGCTACCGCGGCGTCGCGGTGGGCCGCGTGGCCGAGGTCGGGCTGGTCGCCGCCGAATACCATCCGGCCCAGCGCAATACCTTCGGCTCGGTCTTCCAACTGGTCTTCGTCCGCTTCGCCGTGGATACCTCCCGTGTCGGCGAGGTGCCCTCGATCGAGGACGCGATCCGCCTCGGCCTCCGGGTCCGGATCGCCGCCCAGGGCATCACCGGGGTGAACTACCTGGAACTGGACTTCATCGACCCGGAGCGCTTCCCGCCGCGCGAGGTGCCGTGGGAGCCGCGCTACGCCTATATCCCGGCGGTGCCCTCCACCGTGGCCCAGGTGCAGAGCGCGGCGGAATTGCTGCTGCAGAAATTGCAGGACGTCGACCTGCCCGGCCTGCTGGACAATGTCATCGGCCTGGTCGCCGATGCCCGCGGCCAGCTGCGCGACGGCGACCTGGCGCTGGCGCTGAAGGAGGCATCCTCGCTGCTCGGCGGGTTGCGGTCCCAGGTCGAGGCCGCCCACGTGCCGGATACCCTGGCCGAGCTGCGCGGCGTGGCGACCGATGCCCGCGCCCTGCTGGCCAGCCGCGAGGTGCAGCAGGCGCTGACCAATGCCGCCGGTGCCGCCGCCGAGCTGCGCAGCGCGGTGGGCAGGCTGCCGGCGACCATCAGCAGCCTGGAAGGCGGGGTGCGCACCGCCCGCGGCGCCACCACCGACCTGACCGCGGAACTCGCGCCCATCCTGCGCGATCTGCGGGCTGCCGTGGGCAATCTGCGGGACACGACGGAATCCCTCCGCCGCAACCCGTCCCAGGCGATCTTCGGCGCCCCGCCGCCCGCGCCGGAGACCCGCCGATGACCGAACGCCCCAAGCTTGCCCGCCGCAGCGCCCTGTTCCTGGCGCTTGCCTCCTTGAGCGGGTGCAGCGTGCTGCCCGACCGCCCCTACCAGGAAGTCCAGCGCTATGCCCTGGCGCCGGAACGCCCGCAGCGCGGCGGCCCGCCAAGCCGGGGAGCCCCCGTATTGCTGGTCCGCACCCTGCGGGCGGCGCCCGGCCTCGATGTCCGCGGCCTCCGGTTGTTGGGCGCCAATGGCCAGGTCGGCACCGAATACTGGCAGGAATGGACCGCCCCGCCAGCCGATCTGGTGGAGGAGGCGCTGCGCCGCTGGCTGGCCGCCAGTGGCCGCTTCGCCGCCGTCACCCTGCCTGGCTCGCGCCTTCGGGCGGATGTGGTGCTGGAAGGCGAGCTGATCCGCCTGCAGGCCGAACCGGCGGCCGGGCTTGGCCGCGCGGCGCTCTCGGTGCTGCTGCTGGCGGAGCCGCAGACCGGCAATGGCGAGGCCCGCATCCTTGGGCAGTTCGTTGCGGAAGGCAGCGCGCCCATCGCCGGCGGGGCCAGGCGCGACGGCAAGCTGGCGGCGTCGGAGGCCGCGGCGGCCATGTCCGCGGCGCTGGGAGCAGCGCTGGGCGAGGTGGAACAGACCCTGGCGCGGCTGGTCCCGGCGCGGCGTTAGCGCTGGACCGCTTGCGGTAGGCTCCGAGCGGGTTCTTGTAGGGCACGACCGCTTGGGCTGAGCACGGCCCGTTCCAGCCGATTCGGCTTGCTTCGGCAAGGCCGTTTGGTTATAGGAATGTTATCCTTAATACCCTCGTCGTTCACGGCCCTGCCTCGCGGCGGGGCTGCGCGCGCAGTCGGGCGCCGTCCTCCGGCCGTGCGCAAACGAAACCACTGGGCCGTGACCGGATCACGCCGTCACCATTCCCATTCGTGAAGCCTCCTGCGCTGGACAACTCCAGGCCGAAAGATGACTTATTACTCTAATATATATTAGATATACTTTAGGAACGGCCGTGTCGCGCAATAATCCGAGTATCGACCAGGATACGCCGCAGCCCCTGCCGGCGTCCCTGCGCGGAGTGTTGCGCCGGGCCTTCCACCACGTAGCCGACCATATCCCTGCACTGGACCGCATTCGCCGGACCCGGCGGCTGCGCCGGATGATGCAGGACGCGCTCGGCTATGCACCGAACCTGCGGCGGCCACGCAGCTTCAACGAGCGGATGGCCTGGAAAATCCTGCACGACCGCAACCCGCTCATCCCACGGACCCTCGACAAGCTGGCGGTGCGCGACTGGGTGGCGACGCGAATCGGGACCAAGATGCTGGTCCCCCTGCTCGGCGTCTGGGACCGCGCCGACGATATTCCCTGGGATGATCTGCCGAACCGCTTCGTCCTCAAGACCAATCACGGCTCGGGCTACAACATCCTGGTTCCCGACAAAGCGGCGGCCTGCCGCACCAGCGTGGCGCGGCAACTCGACGCCTGGCTGGCCGAGAACTACTACGCCCGCACCGGGGAATGGGGCTACCGTGACATCCGGCCGCGCATCCTGGCCGAGGAGTTCCTTGCCGGCGCCGATGGCGGCGTGCCGGAAGACTACAAGCTCTATGTCTTCGGTGGCCGGCCGCGGCTGCTGCAGGTTCATCTCGGGCGCTTCACCGAGCACCGGCGCGAGTTCTTCTACGACCCGGTGACCCTGCGGCCGATCGACCTCGGCCGGCTGCGTCATGCCGACCATCCCGATTATGCCGGCCCACCCGCCGAGGCCCGCGTGCTGCACGACCTCGCCGCCAGCCTGGGCGCCGGGTTCGATGCGGTGCGCATCGATTTCTACCTGGTCGAAGGGCAGCCATGGTTCAGCGAGGTCACGCATTACTCCGGCGGCTGCGGCGTGCCCCTGGGTCCGCCGGAACATGATCGCATCCTCGGCGACATGTGGGCCGAGGGCGCGCGGCAGCCGGTGGCCGCTGGGCATAAAACTTTAATTACGCAGTCTGTTCCCCTGTGGCGCCAATGGCTTAAGGCCCCCTGGCACCGGGAAATTAAGCCGAATTGAGCCGAATTCAGCCCGCCCGCTTCGCCTCGATCGCATCCCAGATAGCCTGTTCCAGATGCACCCCGTCGAAGCGGGCGATCTCCTGCAAGCCGGTCGGCGAGGTCACGTTGATCTCGGTCAGGTAGTCGCCGATCACGTCGATGCCGACGAAGATCATGCCCCGCGCCTTCAGCTCCGGCCCGATACGGGCGCAGATCTCGTGCTCCCGCGCGGTCAGCGTGGTCGCTTCCGGCCGGCCGCCGACATGCATGTTGCTGCGCGCCTCGCCCGCCGCCGGCACCCGGTTGATCGCGCCCATCGGCACGCCATCGACCAGGATGATCCGCTTGTCGCCCAGGCGCACCTCGGGGACGTAGCGCTGCACCATCAGCGGCTCGCGCGAGCGTTCGGTGAACATCTCGATCAGCGAGTTCAGGTTGGAATCGCCCGGCTTGATGTGGAACACGCCGGCCCCGCCATTGCCGAACAGCGGCTTGACGATGATGTCCTGGTGCTTCTCGCGGAAGCGCAGGATCTGCCGCCGGTCGGCGGTCACCAGCGTCTCCGGCATCAGCTCGGGGAAGTGCAGGACGAACAGCTTCTCCGGCGCGTTGCGGACGCTGGCCGGGTCATTCACCACCAGGGTCTTCGGGTGGATATGCT
>JAQGIA010000029.1 GCA_028291445.1 Belnapia sp. | reverse complement strand
CCGCCGTGCTGGTCGGCGGTGACCCGGGCATCGGCATATCCTCCTTCCTGCTGCAGGCCGCTGCCCGCATCGCCGCCGCCGGCCACCGCGCCCTGTACGTCAGCGGCGAGGAGGCGGTGGACCAGGTCCGCCTGCGGGCCCTGCGGCTCGGGCTGGAACAGGCACCGCTGGCGCTGGCCGCCGCGACCGCGCTGCGCGACATCGTCGCCAGCCTGGAGCAGGAGGAGGATGCCGCGCTGGTCGTCATCGACAGCATCCAGACCATGTGGCTGGACGCCCTGGATTCCGCGCCGGGGACGGTCGCCCAGGTGCGCGCCTGCGCCGCCGAGCTGATCCGCCTGGCGAAAACCCGCGGCTTCGCCCTGATCCTGGTCGGTCATGTGACGAAGGAAGGCACGCTGGCGGGCCCCCGCGTGCTGGAGCACATGGTCGATGCCACGCTCTATTTCGAAGGCGACCGCGGCCATCAATTCCGCATCCTGCGGGCGGTGAAGAACCGCTACGGCGCGACCGACGAGATCGGCGTCTTCGAGATGACCGAGCGCGGCCTGCTCGAAGTCCCCAACCCCTCCGCCCTGTTCCTGGCGGAACGCCGCGGCAATGTCTCCGGCTCGGCGGTCTTCGCCGGCATCGAGGGAACCCGGCCGGTGCTGGTCGAGGTCCAGGCCCTGCTGGCGCCCTCGGCCGGCGGCAGCCCGCGCCGCCAGGTGGTGGGCTGGGACAGCGGCCGGCTGTCCATGTTGCTGGCGGTGCTGGAATCCCGCTGTGGCCTGACGCTCGGGATGAACGACGTCTACCTCAACATCGCCGGTGGCCTCCGCATCGCCGAACCGGCCGCCGACCTGGCGGTGGCCGCCGCCCTGGTCTCCGCCGCGACCGACCGGCCGACCGACCCCGAGACGGTCTATTTCGGCGAGGTCGGCCTGTCCGGCGAGGTCCGCCAAGTGGCCCAGGCCGAGGCCCGGCTGCGGGAAGCGCAGAAGCTCGGCTTCGCCGCCGGCGTCCTGCCCCGCCGCGTGGCCCGCGGTGGCCGTACCCCGGCGCCGCTCGATGGCTTCCGCCTGACCGAGATCGGCCATCTGGCGGATCTGGTGGCGCCCTTCGCCGGCAAGACGGTGGCAAAGCCGACAAGGGAAGGGGCCGCCCGCAAGGAGCCGGCCAGGGCGGAGTAGCTGGCCCCCCGCCCCTACATCTGCCCATGCCGGCGACGCGGGGCCACTATGCGTGGACACCCCCGGCCCCCCCCGCTATATGCCGGCCACGATGACCTGGGTCGATGGTGTGGTTCTGGCGGTGCTCGCCGTATCGGCGGTTCTCGCTTTCCTGCGTGGGCTTGTTCAGGAAGTGCTGGGGGTGGGGGCCTGGATCGGCGCCGCCGCCGTTGCGCTCATCCTGCGGCCGACGGTCGCGCCATGGCTGCATGGCACGGTCGAGCCTGCATGGCTGGCCGATGCCCTGGCCGCCGGTGCGGTCTTCCTGATCGTGCTCATCCTGCTCAAGGTCATCATCGCCGCCATCGCCCGGCTGGTGCAGAACTCCGTCCTGGGCGGCACCGATCGCGCCCTGGGCCTGGTTTTCGGTATCGCGCGGGGTGCGTTCCTGGTCGTCCTCGCCTATATCCTCGGGGGCATGGTGCTGCCGGCGACCGAGCGGTGGCCGGACCCCGTGCGGGAGGCCCGCGCATTGCCACTGGTCATCGAAGGCGCGCATTGGCTCGTTGCGCAGCTGCCCACCGAATATCGCCCCCGCGTGGCCGCCCCCCCGGCCCGGCCGGGGCCGACGCAGGAAGACTTCGAGCGGCCGCCTGCCCGCAACCGGACGTGAGGAGCCTTCCATGACCCACCAGTCCCCGCGGCAGCCCGATCCGGACGCCGGCGAACCACCCGACGACGATAAATTCCACGAGGAATGCGGCGTCTTCGGAATCTGGAATGCCAATGACGCGGCGGCGCTCACCGCGCTCGGCCTGCACGCCTTGCAGCACCGGGGCCAGGAGGCGGCGGGGATCGTCAGCCTGGACGAGGGCGGCATCTTCCATGCCCATCGCGGCCGCGGCCTGGTGGGCGATACCTTCTCCGATGCCAAGGTCATGGCCTCGCTGCGGGGCCGCGCCGCGGTCGGCCACAATCGCTACGCGACCACCGGCGAGACGGCGCTGCGCAACGTCCAGCCATTGTATGCCGATTTCGCCTTTGGCGGCTTCGCCGTCGGCCACAACGGCAACCTGACCAATGCGCTGGCGCTGCGCCGCAGCCTGGTCAACCGCGGCTGCCTGTTCCAGAGCACCACGGACTCCGAGGTGTTCATCCACCTCATCGCCATCAGCCTCTATTCCACCGTGGTCGACCGGCTGATCGACGCGCTGCGCCAGGTGCAGGGCGCCTACAGCCTGGTGGCACTGCACGACGGCGCGCTGATCGGCGCGCGGGACGTCTTCGGGGTACGGCCGCTGGTGCTCGGCCGGCTCGGCGGCACCGATGGCACGCCGACCTCCTGGGTGCTGTGCAGCGAAACCTGCGCGCTCGATATCGTCGGCGCCGAATTCGTCCGCGACATCGATGCCGGCGAGATCATCATCATCGACGACAAGGGCGTGCACAGCATCAAGCCCTTCGGCAAGCAGCCGGACCGCTTCTGCATCTTCGAATACATCTACTTCGCCCGGCCCGACAGCGTGGTCGAGGGCACCCCGGTCTACGAGACGCGCAAGAACATCGGCGCCGAGCTGGCCCGCGAAAGCAGCGTCGAGGCGGATGTCGTGGTGCCGGTGCCGGATAGCGGCGTCCCCGCCGCCATGGGCTATTCGGTGGAAAGCGGCATTCCCTTCGAACTCGGCATCATCCGCAACCACTACGTCGGCCGCACCTTCATCGAGCCGACCGACCAGATCCGCAATCTCGGCGTCAAGCTGAAGCACAGCGCCAACCGGCCTATGCTTGCCGGCAAGCGGGTCATCCTGGTGGACGACAGCATCGTCCGCGGCACCACCAGCAAGAAGATCGTCGAGATGGTCCGCGCCGCCGGCGCCAAGGAGGTGCACATGCGCATCTCGTCGCCGCCCACGACCCATAGCTGCTACTACGGCATCGATACGCCGGAACGCGGCAAGCTGTTGGCGGCGACCCACGACCTGGAGCAGATGGCGAAGATCATCGGCGTCGACAGCCTCGCCTATATCTCGATCGACGGGCTTTACCGCGCGCTCGGCAAGCCGGGTCGCGATGCCGCCAAGCCGGCCTTCTGCGATGCCTGCTTCACCGGCGACTACGCCATCCCGCTGAGCGACGTCCAGGCCAATACCGACCGCCAGCTGTCGCTGCTGCAGATCGGCTGATGGCGAAACCGCTGGAGGGCTCCGTCGCCCTCGTCACCGGCGCCTCGCGCGGCATCGGCGCCGCGGTGGCGCTGGAACTTGCCCGGCTCGGGGCGCATTGCGTGCTGACCGCCCGCACCCAGGGCGCGCTGGAGGAATTGGACGACGCCATCCGCGGCGCCGGCGGCAGCGCCACCCTGTTTCCGCTCGACCTGGTGAAGGATGCCGAGAAGCTCGACATGCTCGGCCCCTCGATCGTCAGCCGCTTCGGCCGGCTGGA